>CANNCG010000001.1 GCA_947502965.1 bacterium
ATGGTGGAAAAAAATATTTAGAAGTGTTCAATAGTGAAAAAAATGGGGAAAAATTCCTGGTGACTGAGATAGATGATTTGTATCAGCATAAAGATAAAATAATTTCTTCCCTTCAGACATATCTTTCATAAGGTTTTGATCTAAAAACATAGCCATTTAATAATGCACAAGAAAAAACTTCCTCCAGCACCCAATAACACCTTCAATGACTTCCTGCTCTACACCACGCCCAATGGGAAGGTGAAGATCGAAATATTCCTCCACAATGAAACCATCTGGCTGACGCAGGAAAAAATCTCCCAGCTGTTTGGGGTCGATAGAACGGTGGTCACCAAGCACCTCAAAAATATCTTCAAAAACAACGAACTCCAGGAAGATTCAGTATGTGCAAAAATTGCACGTACTGCCACCGATGGCAAAAAATATCCGACAAAATACTACAACCTCGACGCCATCATATCCGTCGGCTATCGGGTCAACTCCACCCAGGCGACACAATTTAGAATATGGGCAACAGAGCGGCTCAAAGAATACATTATCAAAGGGTTTACCATGGATGATGAGCGGCTAAAAAATCCCGACAACATCTTTGGAAAAGATTATTTTGATGAACAGCTTGAACGCATTCGGGATATCCGATCTAGCGAACGCCGGTTTTATCAGAAAATAACGGACATTCATGCCCAGTGTAGTTCGGATTACGACAAAAACAGCGAAGCAACACAGGCATTCTTCGCGACAGTACAAAATAAACTCCATTGGGCGATTTCCAGAAAAACCGCCGCAGAAATCATTGTTTCCCGAGCAAATGCCAACAAAGACACCATGGGGCTAACCACATGGAAAAATGCACCGGCGGGCAATATCCGTAAGACGGATGTTAGTATTGCTAAAAATTATCTCAATGAAGATGAAATGGATCATCTGAACCGCATCGTGAGCATGTATCTGGACTATGCAGAGCTACAGGCAAAGAATAGTATGCGCAGTACAGAATTATTCAAGACAGACGCATGGCGTCAGATTTTGATCAGCATATAAAAGACCTGATAGCGAATGGGGATTCCCAATAAGTAACCCCGCGTCACTAGAAAAACGACACGTTGACGAAGCCCACCCACCACAGGGCCCGCTTCTGGAAACTTCTCGATGAAAAATATACCAACTGGGAAAAGGTCAAAGAAAGGCTTGCCATAATCGGCGCGGATGTTGGTCAGTGGGCGCTTGTCCCCGCATACTAAACCCTACACATTCCCCAACCCATCCGGTATACTAAAACCCTTTGGAGACAGCGGTCCATTTTCATCACGGCGCTTTTGCACAATGTGCCATCACAGGAGTTATTGGGTGACACGATCTACACCCCCTTGGGGATATTGGGAAGTTTTACTAGACGAGAGCTACTGCAAAGTAAAGCGCGTCGCCGTCATGCCCGGACACCGTCTTAGCTATCAAAAACACTTCAAACGCTATGAAACCTGGGTCATCGTAGCCGGAACGGCAACCGTCACACTCAATGGCATCTCGAGCCAACACCACGTAGGCGAAGTCGTACGCATCCCCATCGAAGCCGAGCACCGGGTTGCCAACCAAGGCACAGAACCCCTCATTTTGATCGAAGTCCAACAAGGGATTTATTTCGGAGAAGATGACATCGTCCGACTCGAAGACGACTACGCCAGATCGTGAAACTGCTCATCATCGGCACCGGTCTCATGGGAACGTCATTCAAAACGTTGTATCCGGAGGCCACTATACTGGGCGAACAGGACCTGGACATCACCCAGCCCGAGAGATTTCCAGCCGTCATAGATCCCATCGCACCAGATATGATCATCAACTGTGCCGCCTACACCCATGTCGACAAAGCCGAAACAGAGCCGGATAAAACCAATCTCATTAACGGCACGGCAGTCGGTTATCTCGCGGCTTATGCCGCTTCACGTGACATCATTTTGGTTCATTTTTCAACCGATTATATCTTTGATGGCCAAGGCAGCCAGCCCTATGTGGAAGACGATGTCCCCTCCCCTATAAATGCCTATGGCTATTCCAAATGGCTCGGGGAAGTGGCCTTGGCCAAACATGGCAAAAATACCTATATGTTTCGTATCCAGTGGATTTACGGAAAAAATGGGGGGAATTTTGTCGAAGCCATCCGAAAAAAAGCAAGGGAAACAGGCCATCTCGATGTCGTGAATGACCAATGGGGAAGTCCCACGTGGAGTCTGGATCTGGCCCAAAAAATCGGGTATTTTCTACAACTATCCGCCACCAAAACCACAGAACGCCCTCCCTTCGGCATTTACCATGTTGCGGCAACAGGACAAACCAACTGGCATGACTTTGCCCGAGAAATCCTCGCACAAACAGGCATTGGGGCATCCCTATCTGCCATCTCATCTGAAGCCATGCCCAGACCTGCGAAACGCCCCACAAATGGGCGTCTCAACTGCGCCAAATTCGCCCAATATGCAGCCCTCCCCATGCCTTGGCAAGACGGCTTACGCCACTATCTCAGGAGTCTTGCCCAAGACAGTCAAGAGGCATGACGTCTCTCAAAATCGCATTGATTCAATTTAATGCAAATGCCGATAAAACAGACAATCTCAAGCGCGCTTTAAGCTATGCCCATCAGGCCATTGAACAACGGGCAAAGTTCATCTTGTTTCCCGAAAGCTTTAACCAACGTGGCACGCATGCGGTCATGCGCAACGGTGCAGAAAGCATCCCCAATGGGCTCTCTGTCGCGCCCTTCATGGCCTTGGCCAAAGCCAAACGTGTCAGTATTCTGATTAATTTTTGCCAAACACCCACAGATCCCACAGACAAGCTTTTGAATACCAGTCTCCTGATGCACCATGATGGCCGTATCGCCGCAGCGTACAACAAAATCCATCTCTTTGATGTGGACATTGCAGAGAAAAAGTTTCGAGAAAGCGACCTCTTCCTCTCTGGCACAACACCCGTCCTCACCACCGTTTCGGGTGTCAGTGTGGGCCTCTCTATTTGCTATGATCTGCGGTTTCCAGAGCTCTACAGACATTACGCCCAACACGGGGCAAAGATTCTCTGCATCCCTGCGTCATTTACAGCGCCCACAGGCAAAGCCCATTGGGAGATATTGTTACGCGCACGTGCCATCGAAAATCAGTGTTTCGTACTCGCGCCCGCCCAAACAGGTCCAGGTGCAAACGGGGTACAAACCTACGGACATAGTATGGCCATAGACCCTTGGGGAAACATTCTCTGCGAAGGCAGTGAAGCGCAAGAAGACGTTCTCATCGCTAATTTGGATTTCCATGCCCAGGATCTCTTGCGCCGTCAGTTTCCGGTGTTGCAGCATACCAAAAGCTCTTTTTGAAGCTATTTTTCTTGGTGTTACCAAGAAAAATAGCTTCTTTTTACCGCCCATCCTCCCTCCAAGTTCTCAAAACCCCTCTAAAAAATTCAGGGAAATTGGGCGGATAGACATGAAACGAATTGGGAAAGACATGTAGCTTTGTTGCGATCCCATTCTCTTTTAGCCGACGGTGAAACCCGGTCAAAGACGCTTCCGTCATATCCCCATAACCTGTGACCAAATAAAAATGAGACTGTCGGTACAGGTCTTTAGAAAGCCCTTCCTCAAAAATGGGGGTAGTTAAGCTGTTATAAAACCCATACAAACACATCACACGGGGGAACACCTCAGGGTATTTCAGCCCCAGTTCAATGGCATAATTTCCGCCACGTGAAAAACCGGCCACATAAACACGAGAGGGATCTACCCCATAACGGTTTACCATCTGGTCTCGCAATTCACGGATACGCGCACGATCATCCACGGGTTCTCTGGTATACCCATGTTCATACGCATTGCCAGAAGGCACCAATACGATCAGATTCAGCCGCTCCGCAACAGGCTGCCAAACCATCAGCGCATCCTCGGGCATTTGCCGAAGTCCGTGCAGCGCGATCACGAGCCCTCTATCGCCAAAAGAAACATCATAGCCTTCTGGCCAATAAATGCGCCCCGTAGCACCAGAAGGCAACGCCAGTCTATCGGGTACCGCCTCACCACTGAGCCCGACCAAAAGCCCGCCCAATAAAATCAAAACGAGACTAAGAAACGTATACGTTATTCTGCGTCTGGTGCGGCTAGCGACCATTCAAATACCCGTTCTTCAAGTTCAAAGATAGACAAACGCAAGGCCTTTGGAAAATGAGAAACAGTAAAGGTGAGTGTCCCTACTTTATTATATTCATCTTCGTCACGCAGATCCCACTCTACAGGCGAATAAGGGGTATCCTCCTCATCCAGCAACATGGTGGTTTCCAAGGGATTCATCCCCACACTTTCACTGTTTTGATATGAGGATAAGGTCACCACAAACTGAACTTGTTCATCAGAGACATGAACCGGCTCCACTTCTATTTTCAGTTCATTTTCCACAGACACTTTTTTGGGTAAACGCACAGGATCCTTTTTTTTTAGCTCAAGACCTGCCACTTCTTGGTCCATATGTGCACCCTTTACGCCACCCGTATTCTGAGACAAAGAAGGCACTCCCAAAAAATAGGCCACGACTAACAATAGGACTGAGAGTCCACCAGCAATGACCGTTATAAACCGACGTTTGTTTTTCAGGACTGCCATTTGATAGAGCATCCCATCGTGGCGTACTGCGTGGTGAGAGACGGCTCCCCCTCGATCAACGCATGAACCGCCATCTGTAATTCTTTGCGAGAAACATCGGCTTCGGACTTCCAGTTGTCATCCAAACGTCCGTGGTAAAACAAACGCCCCTCACCATCTAACAAATAGATATCAGGCGTACACTGCGCCTGATACGCCCTCGCCACAGACTGGGTTTCGTCTACCAGATAGGGGAATAGGATTCCCCACTGATGGCTTTTTTCACGCATGCGGTCCGGCGAATCTTCGGGATAATTGGGATGGATATTGGGGTTGATGGCAACCGTGGCAACGCCCTCTTCTTCGGCCCAAGCCGCGAATCGGATCAGACGTGGCCATATCGCCAAAGCATAGGGACAATGATTACACGTAAACACTACCAACAAGCCCTTTTTTCCCATAAGCGATTTTTGGGTATACCGCTTTCCGTCAGGCGTAGCGAGTTCAAAATCAGGCATCATTTGCCCCATTTCCAGGGCCACAGATTCCACAAGCGCCACGACAATCTCCTTTTCTTTATATAGGGCTACCCCAAATAATAGTCACAGTAGGTAATCGTTACGCTACACGGGGGCTTGAGGGCATCAGCCCCAAAAAAACATTCTTGCGCGGCTTTGCCGCGCAAGAAAAAGGGATGCTGAAAAGGCTTCGCCCTTTCGATCCCCCGCCCATAGCGCACCAATTATCTCCGTAGGGTAGTAGGTGATAGAACCAATGTAAAGATCTATGCTAAAGTAACCCCCCATACCTTAGAAATTTCCCCTCAAAAAGGAGCATTTATGACCCCGACATCTCCAAGTTACGCATTGCGGCCATCTGCAGAACGTGGCCACGCAGACCATGGCTGGCTCAAGGCCACCCATAGCTTTTCTTTCGCCAACTATCACGACCCAAAACACATGCATTTTCGGGCATTACGGGTACTCAATCAGGACAAAGTGGCCCCCCATAGCGGCTTTGCCACACATCCCCATCAAGAAATGGAAATTGTCACGATTGTGCTCTCCGGCCGTCTCGAACACAAAGACAGCACAGGCAATACCGGACAACTGGGAGCCGCCGATATTCAGGTCATGCACGCAGGCACAGGCCTCACCCATAGCGAAAAAAACCCTGGGGAAGACTGGTTACATTTGCTCCAAATATGGCTGATACCGAAGACTAAAGGCGTCACCCCCAGCTGGGAACAAAAACAATTCGATATGACCGCCCCCCGCCATGACGTATTCCTCTGCTCAGAACATGCGGAAAACGGCAGTTTGAAACTCTACCAAGATGCCGCTATTCGTTCCGTAGGTCTACCAGAAAACGCCGACTGGCACTATGCCCTTAGTCCCTCACGACATGCATGGCTGCACTTGGTGTCAGGACAGATCCGCATCAATGACACACACACCCTCATCGCCGGCGACAGCATCGGCATCTCCTATGTGGACACGGTTACCATTGTGGCCGCAGAGTCCGCACGATTTATTTGGTTCGACCTCGCGTAAAGGAAATAAAATGAAAGCCATTGTCTTAGCCGGAGGGTCTGGCAGCCGTCTGTATCCGCTCACCCGCGTCATCTCAAAGCAGCTGCTCCCGATCTATGACAAACCCATGATCTACTACCCCTTGTCCGTTCTCATGCTCGCAGGGATTCGTGAGGTTTTGATTATTTCAACGCCGCAAGACATTGGCCGCTTCGAGCAAGTGTTGGGGAATGGACAGCAATGGGGCATCCACCTCGAATACGCCGTACAAGACCACCCTGGAGGTATTTCACAAGCCTTTTTGGTAGGTGAGAAATTTATCAATGGCGAACCCTGCGCCCTGATTCTGGGAGACAACATTTTTTACGGACGTGGACTCAGCGGGATGCTCACAGAGGCCGTCGCGAGAAGTCATGATACCGCCACTGTGTTTGCCTATTACGTGCAAGACCCCGAACGCTTTGGCGTCGTCAGTTTTGACGCAAACAAAAATGCCCTGGATATCGAAGAAAAACCCCAAAATCCAAAATCAAATTATGCCGTAACCGGGCTGTATTTCTACGACAACACCGTGGTCGAAAAAACCAAGGCCCTCGCCCCTTCCGCACGTGGCGAATTGGAAATCACCGATTTGAACCGACGCTATCTCAAAGAAAAAAAGCTCAAAGTGGAGCAACTAGGACGCGGGTTTGCATGGCTGGACACGGGCACACATGACAGTCTTTTAGAGGCCGGAAATTTCGTAGAAACAATCGAAAAGCGTCAGGGATTAAAAATCGCATGCTTGGAAGAAATCGCCTACATCAAAGGATTTATCGACCAAGAGGCCCTCATCGCACTGGCAAAACCCATGGCCAAAATTGAATATGGTCAATATTTACTCAAAATCAGTCAGGAGTCCCGTCTGTGAAAAACATTCTTGTCACGGGTGGCGCAGGGTTTATCGGCGCCAACTTTGTCCCCTATTTTCTCGAAAAAAACCCCGATTGCAGCATTATTACCCTAGACAAATTGACCTATGCCGGCAATCTCACGCATTTGGCAGATGTCATCCATCACCCCAGACACAAATTCATCCAAGGGGATATTTGCAATGCAGAGATGGTGCAGCATATTTTCAAGGAATACCACATCCAAGGCGTGGTGCATTTTGCAGCAGAAAGCCATGTCGACAACTCCATTTCAGGACCCCGTGTTTTTGTTGAAACCAACGTAATGGGGACATTTGTTTTGCTCGAAACGGCCAGACACGCATGGATGAATGGCCCTCATAAAATCAAAGACCATGCCTACTACAATCGGTTTCACCATGTCTCCACAGACGAGGTCTATGGGTCTCTTAGCCAAATAGGGGCCTTCACAGAGACAACCCCCTACGCCCCAAATTCCCCCTACAGTGCGACAAAGGCCAGCAGCGATTTCCTCGTACGAAGCTATTTCCACACCTACGGTCTGAATGTCGTGACCACCAACTGTTCCAACAACTTTGGGCCAAAACAACACAAAGAAAAACTGATTCCCACCATTATACGCAAGGCCTTGGCCAGCGAGCCCATTCCCATTTACGGCGATGGCAAAAATGTCCGCGACTGGCTCTACGTCCTAGACCACTGCGAAGCCATTGATCTGGTTTTTCATCAGGGAAAAACAGGAGAAACCTATAATATTGGTTCAGAAAATGAAGTTGAAAATCTCAAATTGGCCCAAAAAATCTGTCACATTCTAGACAGTTTACAGCCACGTACAGACGGAAACAGCTACACCTCGTTGATCACCTTTGTCCCGGATAGACCTGGGCATGACCACCGCTATGCCATCGATGCCACCAAAATTCAGGAAGCACTGGGATGGCGATCCGGCACCGCCTTTGCAGATAGCCTTCGAGATACCATTCAATGGTATCTGTCTACGCCCAACAAACCGTTAAGGACGGCAACTTAACGGTTCTTTCCGAAACCAGTACATCTCACCCCCCCTCCCCGATGCTACTTCGGTGAGTTGGGGGTACCAAACCCCCAGATTAAAATACCCCATGGTATAGCCAATGTCTGTCAAAAATTGTAGCGTATCCTGTACATCAACCCCCGCACGACGGCTCATGTCAGGATCTATTTCAATCAACAGCACAGGACGACATCTCGTCAAAAAAGACCGTGCACCACGCAGCACATAAAGCTCATGACCCTCCACATCAATTTTGACAAATCCACCAGAAACAAAAAAATCAGCATTCCCCATGAGCACCTCATCCAAAGGCAGCATGGCGATTGTATGCGTTACCTCTTTTTTTGACACACAGGCCTCACAAATATACGAAAGCCCTACTTGAGGTACGCCCCAGGTATCCACAGGGGTCACCATCGTCGTGGATACCGACGTGTCAGAAAGGGCCTCCGACATCACCCTCACATTGGCGATACCACAATAGCCCAAAACCAACCGCAAGATCGCCCGTGTATAGGGCACTGGTTCAAAGGCCCATATTTTCCCAGAGGGCCCCACTATTTGGGACAGATTGACACTGTATTGCCCCACATTGGCCCCAATGTCCAAACAGGCATCTCCAGGAGATAGAATACGCGCCAACTCCAAAAAAACAGGCGCATCATAGGCCTCTCGCCCTAACTTTTTAGACCAATACCACCCTTGTAAACCGGCAAAACGCTCTGCCCCCAAACAGACATACACCAGCCCTTTGAGGATAGACCACAACATAGGCAGCACTGTTTTTATCATTCCCCTACCTTATCAATTCATTTTGTATTTTGATAGGCCAGAGGATAACCCCTCCGGCCTATCAAAATATAACGCATTGACGCCTAGCCATTTTTTCGGCATCGTTATGCCCTATGATTACATTTATCAAAGAAACAATTTTATCGGCTATTCCAGATGCAGAGATTCATATTTCAGATCCCCATCAAGATGGCCAGCATTTTCAGGCATTGGTCATTAGCCCTAGCTTCCAAGGAATGCCACTCGTCAAGCAACACCACATGGTCATGAAGGCCATGCAAGCCGCGATGGAAACCTCTGTTCACGCACTCGCCCTCAAAACATTTACACCAGAAAAATGGCAACACGCCAAAAAGGACTATCTCCCATGAGCACAACTCTCGAAGACTCTCTCGCAAAAATCAAAGAAACAGTCACAAGCAACAAAGTTGTTCTCTATATGAAAGGAACACCCCATGCCCCTATGTGCGGATTTTCTGCACAAGTCGTCAATATCTTGGACCACCTGGGTGTCGAATTTTTAGGCCAAAATATTTTAGAAGATGAAGGCATTCGCCAAGCCATCAAAGTATACGCAGATTGGCCAACCTTGCCACAACTTTACATCGACGGTGAATTGGTAGGGGGGTGTGACATCACCACCGAAATGTTCCAGTCTGGCGAACTACAAACCTTGTTGGGACGCCAATAACGCCGTGGGCATTGTTGACCACGCTGCGCCTCCGCTTGTAGGCATTATTATGGGAAGTCGGTCTGACTTCCCCGTTATGCAAGACGCCTGTGCTATTTTAGCCGAGTTTAACATTCCCTTTGAAACAGCTGTTGTATCCGCACACCGCACACCAGAACGCATGGTGGCATATGCCAAAACAGCCTATTCCCGTGGCTTACGGGTCATTATTGCCGGTGCTGGCGGTGCTGCCCATTTACCGGGCATGGTAGCGTCATTAACCGCACTCCCCGTGATCGGCGTTCCTGTCAAAGCCGCACAATCTTTGGACGGCTGGGACTCCATACTCTCTATTTTGCAAATGCCTGGTGGTGTCCCAGTCGCCACGGTTGCACTCAATAACGCCAAAAACGCAGGCCTGTTGGCATTGCAAATCTTGGCCAGTCATACCCCCGAGCTCTATGCCCGTTTAATGGACTTCAAATCCCATATGCGCGAAAAAATAGAAGGGGATGACAGTCCACTCACAGAGATCCCACCATCGCGATGAAATCGCTCCTTCTCAAATTTCTGCACAAGGTGGGAAAGCCTTCAGAAATTGAGCTTTTTTGGAACAAATTTCGCCAGATTCCCCGTATCCGTTTCGCACTTATTCGTATCGAATATGATGTATTGGAGGATTCAGTAGAAGAACTGGCCGAAAACATTTCCTATATGATTCATCTCAATATTTACCCCGTTTTACTCCTAGATTTGAGCAGTAAGACCGATGATGAGGGACAACACCAACGTATCTCAGATGCACAAGCCAGCAAGCTTTTTCCCGTTTTAGCAGATCGTCTTATCTCGGAAATGGCCAAACACAACTGTCCTGCGGAAGTGGTCTCAGAGGCTGCCGATGCGGAATCCAAGCGCCAACACCAATGGGACTTAGATATTGATAAAATACAAAGCACGTTAAACAAAGACCACACCCCCATTTTGTCCCCTTTTTCAAAACGCAAGAAACGACGGATTTATTTGGATCCCTCCGAACTATGCCGCCTCTATCTCACACGACTCACCCCCTTTAAATATATTCAGTTGATTGCAGAGGGGGGCATTTTAAACTGTCAGGAACGCATCATTCCTTTTCTCAATCTGTCACAGCGTAGTGAGTGGAAAGATGTCCATCCTGACATGAAACCGATAGTCAAAGAGGTTCGGCAACTCTTTAACACTGTGCCAGACTGTGCCGCCATTTTTACCTCGGCAGAACACCTTCTCCAAGAAATCTTTACCATCAAAGGTCGGGGCACCTATATCAAGATGCACCCCATTCTCTCTACCTCAAAAATGCGAGATTTGGACATCACACGGCTTCGCGTTCTCTTGGAAGATGCCTTTTCCAAAAACCTTGTGGATGACTTTTTTAGCGAAAAATTTAAAATGATTTTCTATGAAAAAGATTATGAAGGTGTGGCCATCATTAAAAATCTCAAAGGCATTCCCTACCTCGACAAGCTTGCTGTCTCGCCGATTTCCGAAGGGACTGGTCTTGGGAAAAGCCTGTGGCTTGCCATGGCAAAGGCCTACCCCAAATTGATTTGGCGGGCCTCTCCCAAAAATCCTCTCAACAGCTTCTATTTACGTGAATGTCAGGGGTGTATGAAATTCCCAAAATGGCAAGTGTATTGGCGAAACTTAGACGAAGAAGAGATACTCCCCGCAGTGAAGCGGGTCCTAGAGATTCGCAGCACCATGATCGAAATACGCTAAAACATACAGCAGGGGCACCCCTCGAAAGCGGAACCGAAAGGGCTAGCGCCCCCAAGCCCACCGAGTTAGGCTCTCACCCGAATCGTGGTGGTCACAACAATGGCCAAGAGGGTAAGCACCATAGACAAAACGCCCAACCACCCAAAATGAAGTAAGGCCCCGGTTTCCGTTGTTTGGAGTATATAGCCCGAAATCAATGCCGCCACACCCGCAGAGAGTTGCTGCACACAACTGTTAAAGGCCATAAAGCTGCCACGCTGTGAAGCAGGTACACATGAAGTCAAAAGGGCCACAACGGGCACAAAACGCCCCGAAACCAACATCATAAACAGAGAAGAAATCACAAAAACCATCCAGATAGAAGCAGAGACTATATGGGTGACCATAAAAATAGGTACAAGGGATAGCAAGGCCACGATCACAAATACTTTTCGTTTTCCATAACGATCCGACCATATCCCTATTTGGCGAGAGGCAAAAAAGGTCAAAACACCACCTACCAAATAGATATACCCTAACCATGCTTCAGGAAATTTCAAATTACCCACAAAGAAAGGTGTCAAAAAAGGAATCACACTAAAGGCCGATATTGTAATAATCCCAGAAAAAAACAAAGCCACCACCTGTTGGCTATCCGCAACCGTACGCGCAATGAGCCCGGTTGGTGATATTGGGACATAGGCTTCCAAATGCCCCACCATCTTTGGAAGACGAAAAAGCATGGCCAAGACCGGCAAACTGAGCAATACAATAAACATAAAGGGCGCACGCCAGGAATAGAGATGCGCCAACTGCAACCCAATGGGAATTCCAATAACCGATGCAATCGAAAAAGAAGCCATCACCGCACCCATGGCACGTCCCCGTTGCGACTCGGGAAAAACATCCCCTATGACTGAAAAAATAACAGCGGTCAACAATCCCCCAAAAGCCCCGCTAAAAACACGTGCCGCCAACAGCATGCCATAGTTCGGCGCTATCGCACACAAAATGGTCCCCAAAATAAAGCCCATGTATAAAAAAACGAGCCCCTTTTTACGGTCAAATCGGTCCAAGAAAAAAGCACCAAAAAAACCAAAAATTCCGGCACTAAAGGTGTACCCAGACACCAAAATGCCAAAAGCTTCGTTCGTAAGCGACAAATCCCGTATTAACTGAGTTCCCAAAGGCATCAAGACCACAAAATCCAACACATGGGTGACCTGTAAAGCCGCCAGCAAAAGAACCAAGAAACGATAATGATTCTTCATCGTGTCTTAGGGAAAAACGATAGCGCCAACAGGCCCATCCGGCAAAAAGAAATCTGGGTATTCGGAAAAGGTCAAACGCACGGTCTCTTCGTCCTCATCTGCCAAAGAAAAAAGCTTAAACAACGTCACCCCCACCGCATCTAAAATAAAAGGCTGGTTATAACAATTAAACGTAACACCCCCAGCCGCAACACCTCGGTAGTAGAGCTGTTCCAACACAAATGTCTCCAAAGACATACAAGACGCTTCATCTGTTTTGACAATGTCACGCAAACGCAAAATAGTGCCCGCGGGAACACCCACCACCAGATTGTCTAAAAATTGCTTTTTCTCTGGAAAATCTTGGCGTATATCCAAACGAACACTCACGATATGGCGAGAAAAATAAGCAACATTCCCTTTGATTGTATAACGATACGCAGCCCCATCCTGAACATTCTGGGTATTGACGTTGGCTTCCTTTACAAACAAAGAAAACCATTTTTCAACGCGGTTTCGAATGGCGTGATTAACCTGACTTTGGGATAAAACCAACCCGTAATACGTCACTTGAGGTATCTCCGCCTGAAGGGTCACCTCATGTCCATGAAAACCAGGAGCCTCAAATTTCATTTCTTCAGACACGACCACAAATCCAGAAGGCTCAAGCTTCTGCAATTCAGAAGACGTTAGCGATGACGCTCTAAACCGAAACCAAAGGGACTCAATAATCTTGCCATCCGTTGACCATACTTCGTATACAAGCTTCATGAGTACTAAAATTAAGAGGACTATAAGAAAACGTTGCCAATTACTTTTCTTTTTTTTTCGGGGTCTGAATTTTCGATTTGAAATTTTGTTAAACATAGTCAGGGCATCCTATCAGAGCCCGTCATGTGCATCAATCATCAGAAAATATCAAAAAACAACAAAAATGTCGCACCACTACTACATACCTCTACCTAAAAAAACAACAAAATAACATTTTTGAATTATTTCCGCAGCACCAAGTCCTATGCGTTGCGCCTATTTTCAAGCAAGCCACACGGCTATAAGTCACTAATATTTTCAGGTTTAATATCGCTTTATTTTGGGAACCCCCTACTCAAAAGAGAAATAAAACAGGACAAAAGCATCTAAATTCAGAGATAAAAAACAGCCCTTTTTCAGAAAAAAAGAAAGGTTGGTATGGTTTATGCTAAAAACCCTCTTTACAATGAACAACATTATTACGCGTACCACATTTGGAATTCTTCTTTTTATCCTTTTAGGAACAATCCAAGTTTCTGCAATAGACGCAATCAAAGGGGTACAGCCACAAAAGCTTGCCAGAACCCTTTACAGCAGAGATATGGGTGCCGGCTATCAAGGAACCTTTTTTATTAAGAGCCCCGAATTAATTGAAATTGGAAACGTTATGCTCAAAAAGTCTGGAGTTCAGTACACCCTCACAAACGAGAATACCCGTGGCCGACTACCACATTATATAACAACTGAAGCAGCGGTCGCCGTTATCGATACAGAGGCACAATCAGAGGCCCTCAGATCCGTACATGCCCGTACAACCTCATTCTCTGAAGTAAATCAGCAAGTGCAGGCACAGCCAGAGAATGCCACAGCCGCCGCTATTCAGAGAAACGGGGCACTTTTCTCTGATGTTTCAGATTTATTGCAACAATAAACCTCCTTTGGGTCGCTATATCTTTTGGATCCTGTTGCTTTTTGGGGGACCACTACTGTCTTCTTCCTGTATCTGGGGAATTGATGACATCAAGAAGATAAACAGTATGGATGTGGACAAAGTCAGGGAGGACCGTAGCAAGCTTATCATGATGGAGGGACATGGTGCGGTTATTCAGCATCTTCCCGCCATTGAAAGCCCCTTTTCTAGTCCACGACATCTCCTCAAAATTGCTGAAAAAGAGTACCCCGATCCTTGGCGAAACCCACGTCCACAAAAACGTATAGTCCCCATCCCAAGTGGTGCCATAGCCGTTGCCACAGAGACTGAAAACTTAGAAATCCGCCTACTCACCAAGCAACAAAGTGGCATGTTGTTGTTTACAAATATTGCCAACAAGGTGACTAACGAAGATACCCTGGAATAAGAGTAGCAATCCCCTAATAGCAGCGCTGATAAACCCTCAATTTAGCCGCTTTTGCACGGGAATTTTCCCGCAATTCTGATTGATCCGCAAGTACCACATGTTTGGTCATCATACGCCAGTGAGGGTAGGCGCGCATGCCATGTTTGACCAACCGGTCTTCCTGAGAATGAAACGTCAAAAAGGCAACACGGCCCTCTGCAGACATAACCTGATCCACACACTGAATCAGACGTTCTAATTCTTCAAATTCACGGTTAATCACAATACGCAACGCCTGAAAAACCTGAGCAAAGTGTCGCATCATAATCGGACGTTTCCCAAAATGGTAACTGGTTTTGATTAAGTCCCTGAGCTGGGCTGTTTCCACAATGGGGGTATGCCTTCTAACAGACAGAATATTTTGTACCAAAATCTTATTCTGGTGCAATTCTCCATAACGAAAAAAGATATCTGAGAGATCTTGTGCTGAATAACGATTCAGAATATCCGCCGCTGAGATAGGATCCTCAGGATTCATGCGCATATCCAAGGGCCCATCGTGCAAATATCCAAAGCCCCGGCTAACATCGTCTAGCTGCATAGACGACATGCCCAAATCCACCAAAAGACGGTCTATCTTACGGGGATAGGCAGGTTCAGTGGCTACCGCCACGGTGGTCACAAAATCCGCATAGGTCATGGGATAGATAGACACCCGCGCATCCCCATTAAATCGGTCTTGCAAATGCGCTACCGCCACAGGGTCTCGATCTGCGATATGCAGCTTCCCTGTCTCCAAACCAGCCAACATAGCCGCACTATGTCCCCCATACCCACCCGTTCCATCAAACAGGATATGATGGGATTCAATCGCCAGTTGCGCCAAGATCTCATTCACTAAAATAGGGATATGCATGATAATTTCTCCTTTAACGCAAGGGTCACCCCGTTTTCTTTGCCCTCATTGGATGTGACCAAAATATGACCAATACGCCCTTCCTGAGAAAGCGCCTTCCACAAACGGACGTACGCCTGCGGCGAAAACGGATCTACCCACACAGTACCCTCCGTGGCTGGAACGGATATTCCAAGCTGCATCTGAATGTCCAGATTTCGCAAACGAAACAACGCCAAGGGCGGATAAATGTCCCATATTTTAATACGGGGTTTATAGAAAACGAAGTGATCTTGCCCGCTCAGGCAATAGAGCGTTACCCCTATGGATTTCAAGCGATAGGCCTGTCCACCAAAAAGATGACAAATATCTAGAAACATCAAGGCTTCCTGATTGCGATCCTCCCGGTATTCTGTCGCAATTCGGAATTCAGGCGGAATAGCAGGCTGCCAATCCCGCGATATTTCCCAAGTGGGACCTCCCACAGACGCCGTTTCCAAGCACGCATAAAAAGGGAACCCCATCACAGCAACATCTGGAATTCCGGCCTTGAGACGACAGAGTTGAATCACCACATCTGCAGAACCAGCGGCATAGTTACTCGTACCGTCTATGGGATCAATAATCCAGACAGAAGGGGCCGAAATCCCATCAGAAACAGCCGTTTGCGTATAGCCCCCTTCTTCTCCAATAATCTGATCTTCGGGAAAATGACGTGAAATCCACATCCGAAACAAGCCCTCTAAACCAAGATCCACCTCTGTGACAATATCCGCTGGGGACAACTTTGTTTGGAAGGTTGCGAGACTTTGACCTACGACCGCAAGCCGCATCAAAAAAGGCATCATGACCCGTAGTGCATGTTCAATCTGCGGCGCAGTATGTCCAGGCTCCGCATGCCATGCATGCCAAAAATCAGGCGTGACAGGGACATGTATGGTGGGGTGCGCCATAGGACGAACCTGATATCTGGATTCATCCCAAACAGGCAAGCTCAAAACCAAGCCTGACTCTAAAAAAGGGTGTCTATTGAAATTCATCAGGCCCTCTCTTCTGACAAGCGTTGAAGCTGATCACGCAACACAGCTGCACGCTCAAAATCCAAGGCGGCGGCGGCAGCATGCATGTCTTTTTCTAAGACACGCATCAAATCCGGCAAGGACGCCGGTGAGGCTTCTGAAATACGTTTTTCAATATCTAGGGTATCCGTTTTTTCTGCTCGCAATTCAACCCCTTTGCGTAAGGTGCTTTTAGGCACAATCCCGTGGGTCTGATTATGCGCAAGTTGTTTGATACGACGACGGTTTGTCTCTGAAATAGCCGCCACCATCGAAGGCGTCATCTTATCTGCATACAAAATAACTTTTCCATTCACATTCCGTGCTGCACGGCCTATGGTTTGAATGAGAGAGCGTTCATTACGCAGAAAGCCTTCTTTGTCCGCATCTAAAATAATGACCAATGAGACTTCTGGCAAATCCAATCCTTCACGCAGCAAATTAACGCCCACCAGCACATCGATTTTACCGGAACGCAGCTGTTTCAAGATATCCAAACGATCCAAGGTATGAATTTCAGAGTGTAAGTATGTCACTTTCACCCCTTTTCCATCCAGAAACTGGGACAACTCTTCAGACATTTGTTTGGTTAAAGTGGTAACCAAGGTTCGCTCATTTTTGGCACGAACTCGGTGAATTTCATTTAAGACATCGTCAATTTGACCCAATGTTTCTCTCACCTCTATTTCAGGATCTACCAAGCCTGTAGGTCGGATAATTTGCTCAATGACACCCGTCCCCTCCCATCTAGATTCAGAAGGTTTGGTCATATCCACCCCACACACGGTCATTTCGTAGGGACCCGGCGTTGCAGAGACATAAATTCTAGCACCCAACCGTTCCTCAAACTCTTCAAAACGCAAAGGTCTGTTATCCACCGCCGATGGCAGTCGAAAGCCATGGTCTACCAATACCGTTTTGCGGGATAAATCGCCAGCAAACATCCCGCGAACTTGCGGCAGGGACGCGTGAGACTCATCAATAAAGGTGATGGCGTCTTTCGGAAAAAAGTCCAACAACACCCCTGATGGTTCACCAGGATCCCGATTGGACAAATGGCGTGAATAGTTCTCGATGCCTTTGCAATACCCCA
The DNA here is from genome assembly GCA_947502965.1 of bacterium. Lineage (GTDB taxonomy): Bacteria > Margulisbacteria > Marinamargulisbacteria > SXXA01 > SXXA01 > M30B43. Next base: position 17,677 of record CANNCG010000001.1, read on the forward strand.
TCTCAGCAATCATTTCCAGATCATAGCGGGTACGTTGCTCCAAACGTTGGGACTCCAAAACCTTGTCTTTGGCAAGAAAATCAGCCACGCTGGCGTCCATTTCTTGTTTGATCGCCTGCATGGCCCTGTCCATGTTGTCATGCAGCACATAGTGCGTCGCAGGAAAAATATCTATGGCCGGAAATGTATTTAAAATAGTACCAGAGACCGGATGAAATTCTAGAATACGCTCCAATTCATCTCCAAAAAACTCCATGCGAAGCGCCATTTCACTCCACGATGGAAAAAGATCGATAACGTCCCCTTTGACGCGGTATCGTCCAGGCGAGAATTCAACATCGTTACGCTGATACTGCACCTTGTCCAAATTCAGTAAAAAGTCACGCCGTGATATCACCTCCCCCACTTTGAGGGAAATAATCGCCCGCGCATAGTCTTCGGGAATCCCCAGGCCATAAATACAGGAAACAGAGGCCACAATGATCACATCACGTCGCGTCAAAAGAGACCGCGTAGCGGCATGGCGTAGTCGCTCTATTTCAACATTGATTTGGGCTTCTTTTTCAATATATACATCGCGCCCAGGAATATAGGCCTCTGGCTGATAAAAATCGTAATAAGAAATGAAATACTCTACTGCATTGTTTGGAAAAAAAGCCCGAAATTCGCCACAAAGTTGCGCAGCCAACGTCTTATTGTGGGCCAAAACCAGCGCAGGTCTATTGAGGTTTGCGATCACGTTCGCCATCGTAAAGGTCTTTCCAGACCCTGTAACTCCCAGAAGAATTTGGTCTTTTTGGCCGGCCAAGACACCCGCGGTTAATGCCGAAATCGCAGCGGGCTGATCCCCAGAAGGTGTATAATCACTCACCAGCTCAAATTTAGTATCAAAAAACTGCATAGATCCCCACTCTATCACTGGCGCGGGTTTCCGTCATGAATCCTATACCCGTTCCAAAATGAAACCCGGATTTCGAATCGTGGCGGGAGCCTATTCTTATAGGTGACCAGAGCGATTTGGAAAGGCCTCCGCTCCCGGTTTCATTTTGGGATGGGTATACGCTTTTTCCAGGGTCTACGCCACCAGACTCCACCGTATAAAGATACGCCTCATAATGTAGCCCCATTCCAAAATTTTTGGGATGGGGCTACATTATGGGCATGACACACACACCCTCTGCACCTGATCCTTTTTCTTTTTCCAAATTCAAGTCTGGGCTAAAGGCCAGCGTTGGTCATATTGCACCTAGCTTTCGCTTGGCCTATCGGTCAGCGCCCAAGCTCTGTATAGGCATCACAGCGGTAACCTTGCTGTCGGCGGTGATGCCACTGGGAATTGCTTATATGGGCAAGATGATCGTCGATGCCATTGTGGCTAAAAACATGGCTGACACCCTGTATTTCGTCGGAATTGAAGCCGCTTTAATTTTGATACAAAGCTTAATTTTACGCGTGTTGTTTTTACTACAATCCTTGCTTGGGGCCAAGCTGGGCGCAGATGTTAATTGTCTCATTTTGGAAAAAGCAGTGACACTGGAACTACGTCATTTCGAAGATTCTGAGATTTATGACAAACTCACGAATGCCCGACGCTATGCCTCGACCCGACCGGTTGCGATGGTAACCGACTTATTACAGTTGATCCAAAATTCGCTCACATTTTTGGGCTACATTGGGTTGCTTTTGGCCTTTAATGCGTGGATTGTTCTGGCATTGATACTGGCCGCTATTCCTGCGGCTATTTCGGAAATGCGGTTTTCCAATGCTACGTTTCGGTTGCGTAATTGGCGCTCTCCAGACACAAGAAGGCTCAACTATTTGGAATGGATTTTGGCCACGGACGAGCATGTCAAAGAGGTCAAAATTCTGGGACTATCCACCTTGTTTCTCGGACGTTACAAACAACTTGCCAATCAGTTTTATCTGGAAGATAAAAAGCTCATGATGCGTCGTTCTATTTGGGCCTATTGTCTATCGATTTTAGCGACATGTACCTTTTATATAGCTTATGGGCTCATGGCTATTGCAGCTGCCTTGGGGCGTATGAGTTTGGGAGATTTGACCATGTATGTCATGGCCTTTCGCCAGGGCCAACAGGCCTTTCAGAGCTGCCTAACGGCAATAGGCAATATGTACGAAGGCAATCTCTACATGTCCAATCTCTTTGATTTTTTGGCCATCGAAACACGGGAAGTATCGCCAGCCTTGCCACAAGAAACAGCAGGGATAACACCCGCAGGATCCAAGCCCCCATCACCGTTCTTAGAAGAAGGTCTTCGTTTTGAGAACGTAGGCTTTTGTTACGCGGGCAAAACCACATGGGCCCTGCGTCATATCACACTGTTTATACCCAAGGGAGAGAGTTTGGCGCTGGTGGGGCATAATGGGGCTGGAAAATCGACCTTTATCAAGTTGCTTTGTCGACTCTACGAACCCACTGAAGGGCGGATCCTTTTGGACGGCAAAGATATTCAGGACTGGAGCTTGACCCTTTTACGCCAACGAATGGGGGTTGTTTTTCAAGATTTTAATCAGTATCAACTTTCTTTTCGTGAAAATGTGGGACTGGGAAATGTAAACCAGATGGGCGATGAATCACGTATCTTGAAATCCGTAGATGAAGGTGGGGCCTCCGATGTTTTGGCAAGCATGACAAAAGGATTGGATACCTCTCTAGGCCGTTGGTTCAATGCCGGAGTGGAGCTGTCTGGTGGTCAATGGCAAAAAGTAGCCTTGTCCCGAGGCTTTATGCGCGAAGATGCTGACATTTTAATTTTGGATGAACCCACAGCCTCCCTAGATGCCGTGGCGGAACACGCTATTTTTGAACGTTTTCAGGCCCTAACACGTGGCAAAACAAGCATTCTGATTTCCCATCGATTTCCGACCGTGCGCATGGCCGACAGAATTGTGGTCATTGAGCAAGGACGCATTGTGGAAGAGGGCACTCACAGCGATTTACTGGCCCATGCAGGACGCTATGCCCACTTGTTTTCGCTGCAAGCAAAAGGGTATGCCTAAACCCAAAGGGCAAAGCTACTTGAATGTCCTTTTTTTGCTCGGCAAAACCGATCAATCTTGGTTTTTTTGGGAACTTTCGCCCCCGATACCCCCGCTGCTTCGCATAGCCATTACTACGCTACCGCAATTAACAATTGACTTATGATTTAAAAAAAACAAATAATGACGCGATATATAAAATATCGCGATTATTCTAGGGGTTTTACAAAAAGGAGTATCGTCATGAATCAGTCAGGGTTTAGTCTTATCGAATTGGTTATTGTTATCGCCATTATGGGATTGTTGGGGATGGCCGCTGTACCCAGTTTTAGTGCCATACAAAACAAAACCAAAAACACGTCTTTCAAATCTACCGCACATACCATTGAAATGGCCCTAGAGACCTATGTATTGGACAAGGGCGCGTATCCTAGTGGTCAAAACGTCAGTGCCTCAGCATTGGTCGAAACACTTATGACGGCAGGACTACTCACTACCGTCCCAATAAATCCATTCACAGGGAAGGCTATCGCAGAAACAGATGCCAAAGGGCGGTTATCCTATAGTCAGACCGAGTCCGGATACACACTCACTGTCTATGGCAGCGATACAGACACCCCGATTGCGACCTTGGTGCGATAAGGTCCCTCCCCAGAGAGGGGCCTTATTTTTTTTCTTTGAGGATTTACTGCTGCGCAGCTCATCCTCAAGCCCCTAAAAAAAGATCCTCATCCATCTATCATTGGCTGACTCAATGTCGCCAGCTTAGGGCCACCAATGACTTTTCTGAGCTTCTCTATGGCTTTTTTATAGATACGCGATATTTGAGATTCGGACACCCCTATGAGTTCACCTATTTGTTTAAAGGTTAAATCATCTTTGGTATGGGACAGCACTATTTTTCGCTCACGCATCGACAATACTTTCATCGCTTCTTGCAATTGAACACCTGTTTCAATTTCATTTTCAAAATCGGCCCTGTCTTGAATGGCCATCAAAATATAGGCAGCATCTGTCACCCAATCGTACAAGCGTGAGGGATCTGCACGCGTAATAAAGCGAATATGGTCTTTCATCGCACCAACAATACGGGCCCTCGCCAGCGGCCAAATATCGGGGCAGCGGCTAGGAACCCAGACCTTTACCGTCTCCAAAAACTCCAAATGGGCCACCGTTTTGAGGTCATCTATTTCGCTATCCACCACATGGTAGGGCAAATGACGACTATAACGACGTACAATGGCATTTACTTTTGGCTGAAAGCGGATTAAGACCGCATTCACATGTTTAGACAACAATTGAACTTTTAGCTGATTCAAAACAGGCAATTCCAATTTTTCCCACAACACGGTCAATGTGTCTGACATCAAGAAATGCGAAGCTCCGCGAGCACCAATGTCCAGTACGCATTCTCACATTCTTTGTCCGCCAATTCTTGCGGGAGCAGTACTTGGGCCAACATTTCAGCCAAAGACTTTACCTTATCTGAAATCCACAGTTTGTCTTCGTCCGACAATCCCGCCAAATTTTCCAAACGAATATCCACATAATTGGGACCGGTTGCCCTATGACGCACACGCCGGTAGTCACTTTGGGGAATATGCTCTAGAAAAAAACGGCGGTCGTCATCACTCATTCGCTGATCATTCCAATAGATTGGACCTTGATTTGCGGCACAATCTCATTGTACGAGAGCACCGACAACTGGGGGAAATTCCTCTCCGAGAACCGCTTTAAATGGACCCGAAGACGGGGAGAACAGAGCGAAACAGGGGCCTTTTCCATTTTTCGAAAGTTGGCCATATGCTCCCCAATCTGACTCAATACCTGCTCTCCCAGTTGTGGATCCAAAGCCAGAAATGAGCCATATTCCGATTGATGCACAGAATTAATCATGAGCTCTTCTAAACGCGGATCAATCGTAAACACAGTCAGGACGTCATCCGTATCCACATAGCCTGTACAAATCTGACGTGCCAAGGCTTGACGCACATATTCTGACAGCAAATTGGTATCACGAGACACATGCGCATAGTCTGCCAAACGCTCCAAAATAGTAGACAAATCACGAATCGACACACGCTCCCGAACAAGAGATTGCAACACTTTGTGCACCTGCCCCAAAGAGAGCATATCGGGAACCAATTCTCTCACGATAGCCGCATTCGAATTTTTGACAAGCTCCAACAGGGATTGGACGTTTTGACGGGTCATAATCTCATCCGCATGCTGCTTGATGGCATCCGAAAAATGATTGGCAATAAAGTCTGTAATATTTTGTGCCGGGATCAGGTTGTCTTGCAAAGCCTCCAACTGATCCTCAGACACCCATGCGCCTGGAAAAGCCGTGATCGGGTCTGTCGCCTCGATGCTATCAATGCCCTTGCGCTTGAGTTCAGCGGACGATTTTGGCACAAAGAAGTGGCCAGGTAACGCCTCCCCCACCGCGATTTTGGTACCCCGAATATCGATTTGATAGTGATTGGGCGGCAAGCTCAAATCGTCCATCACCCGCACCCCAGGAATAACAAACCCCAATTCCTGTCCAATGTGATACCGCACCAAGGTAATCCGTTCCAGTAGTGGCCCATTTTGACTGGGGTCAATCAACGGCACCAAATTGCGCCCCGTTTTGAGACTAATAGGATCCAAGCCCAATGTGTTGAGCAAATTCTCTGGCTTTTTGAGCGCATCTTTGGCCGCTTCTTGGGTAGAATCTGTCGCCATTTCATCTTCTTGGCGCTGGGTTTTCATAATAAAGGCAGCCAAAGCACCCATCCCTACACCACAGGCCAAAAAAGGAACAGTCGGCATACCTGGAATAATACCAAACAACATGAGCACCACAGACGTCACCGCAAAGGCCTTGGGCTGTGAAAAAATCTGGGCAGATACATCGGAGCCCAGACTCGCATCAGACGCCGATTTTGTCACGACCAAACCTGTTGCGATCGAAATCAACAAAGCCGGAATCTGTGCCACCAAACCATCCCCAATGGTGAGGGTGGTGTAAAGGGTCATCGCCTCCCCTATTGCCAGATCTTTCTGGAAACGGCCAATAATAATACCACCGATGATGTTTACAAAAACAATAATAATACCGGCAATGGCGTCCCCTTTGACGAATTTATTCGCACCATCCATAGACCCAAAAAACGTGGATTCGCGCTCCAGTTTTTTACGACGCTCTCGGGCCTGTTCCGCATCGATCAAGCCTGCGTTCATATCCGCATCAATACTCATCTGCTTACCAGGCAAGGCATCCAAAGTAAAACGCGCAGCAACCTCAGCAACACGCTCAGACCCTTTTGTAACCACCAAAAATTGGACAAGGGTAATAATAGCAAAGGCCACAATCCCCACCACAAAATTGCCACGGGTGACAAATCCGGCAAAAGCCGCGACCATATGTCCGTCAAAGTCAGGGCCCAATGACAAAATCAATTTGGTCGACGCCACGTTAATCGAGAGACGAAACAGCGTTGTAATGAGCAACAAAGAGGGGAAGGCGGCAAAATCCAAAGGCTGTTTCAAATACATAGAGACCAAAAGAATGGCCACAGAAATAGCCAGATTGATTACCATCAAATAATCCAACATAATGGTTGGAATAGGCATGATCATGACGCCGATGATCAGGATAACAATCGTCGCCAACAAGACGTCTGCTAAACTAAAAAGTTCTCTTAATTGTCTGAAACCAAACATAGGGTTATAGGGTATCCTGTCGATGTCCGCGCTTTTTGCGCAAATTATACACAAAGGCCAATATTTGAGCTACCGCCTTATAGTATTGCGGCGGCACTTCCGTGTCCACCTCCACTACAGGGAACAAGGCTCTGGCAAGCGCCACATTTTCTACAATGACAATATTATTCTCTGAGGCAATACGCTTTATGGTTTCCGCAATTAATAACTTCCCTTTGGCCACCACCACAGGGGCTTTCATCTTGTCCGGTTTGTAGGCCAATGCAATGGCAATATGCGTGGGGTTTGTCACCACCACATCAGCCCCTGGCACAGCCCCCATTTGTCTCCCCATAGACATCTGCCTTGCCGCTTCTTTTTGACGCTGCTTGATTTGAGGATCTCCTTCGAGACGCTTGTATTCATCTTTGATTTCTTTTTTGGTCATTTTCATAGACTTCAAATGCTCATGTTGTTGATAAAAATAATCAAAAATAGCAACTGCAATATAAAACATACCGACCCGAACAACTACTTTCATCACCAAATTCCCGGTAAAAGACATGCCCTGCCATGGATCCAAACTTTGTGACAAGATCACAATGGGAAACTCTTCCACAACAACCCCGTAAATCAACCATATGATCACTATCATTTTAATCGTTGACTTGACCAATTCTACATATTGTTTGAGGGCAAAAAACTTCTTAAACCCCTCAATGGGGTTCAGTTTTTCTAATTTAGGGGCAATGGAGGACATTGAAAAAAGAAATCCCGTTTGCAGCGATTCGATAATCAAAGCCGTCATAAATGTCGCAAAAAACAAAGGCGCCATAGCAAATAAAAAAGAATACACCGTATCTTTTAGCAAATTCCCCACAACGCTTTCAGAAAACACCAAAGGAATATAACCAAAAGAATTCCTTAAAATGATTTCCATTTCTGCCCAAAGATGACCGACAGAGGATTTCAAGGTAAAGAAAGAGACAAAAATCATCGTGACGGAGGTGATATCTTTGCTCTTGGCAATTTGCCCTTTTTCCCTGGATTCCCTCAATTTATGGGGGGTAGGTTCCTCTGTTTTATCCCCAGAATCCTCACCCATTTATGTGGTCCCCAAATAAAAAAATACGCGCAACAAGTGTTCTGAAATGGCTTCCATAATGGTGTAAATCTGAGAGACTAAACCTGGCGCAATGGCCCAAAAAACCAATACACTGACCATGGGTTTGATTTGAAATCCCATTTGAAACACATTGATTTGTTCTGCCACTTTGTTGAGCATGCCAAACCCAAAATCTACCATGAATACCACCAACAAAATTGGGGCAGACAGCTGTACCGCCAATCCAAAAATATAGGTCCCTAGCTGGGCAAGATACAGCATTCCTGCGCCAAAGTTGGGAATCTTTCCTACCGGCAACAGATTAAAGCTCTGCATCAAGGCGGACAAAACCAAATGATGCCCATCAATGGCCAAAAACATCATCGTCGCCGTCCACTTGAGCAACAAAGACAACAATGACATGGAACGTCCACTAGACGGGTCCAAAAGAGAGGCCACACTCAAACCCGCCTGCGTGTCCATGAGACTGCCGGCAAATTCCATCCCCGTGACCAACAGATCGGTCACAAAACCGATCATTGCACCAATGAGCAATTCAGAAAAAAAAGCAAAACCAAAGGTTAACACATTGTCTGGGACGTCTTGTGAAACCGGTACCAAAAAAATAAAAAGCCCCGAAATCCAAAACATCAGCATGACCTTGGGCAACAGGGGCAATTCTTTTCTACTCAATACAGGCGCCGTAATAAACAGACCTATGAGACGGGTCATAATGAGAAAAAAAACAGTGACAACCTGAAGGTTAATAAACATAAACTACCGAGAATACAACGGAATGTTACGCCAAAGCTCCAACGTCATTTCCATGACAATTCTGGCCACCCAAGGAAAGGTAGCCACTACCACTAGCAAAACAACCACCATTTTAGGAACAAAAGTCAGAGTTTGCTCTTGCACCTGTGTCACCGCCTGTAAAAGCGCAATCACCAAACCAATCAACAAACCTACGCCCACACTGGGCAAACTTGCCAATAAGATGACCTGAACGGCAGAATTTAGTATACCGGTTACAATATCAATGTCCATAATTCACGACCTCCTCAGCTTCTGTGTTATGATTGTCTCTTGCACCCAGCTATCCGTCTTATTAGCAAGAGGCATTTCTACTGTAGCCGGTCCATCTGATCGGAATACCAAATGAACAGGATAATAGCTACCAGATTGCGGAATGATCTCAAGAACCATATTTTTTTTACTCTGCGGGGGCAAGTTTAGACTAAGGAGCTCCACAATAGCCGGAAATCCTGTTCCCCCAACATTCCCAGTCTGGAGCACTTGGGTGCCATTAAGACGTACCACTGCCCTCGCAATACCTCCCACTGGCGAAAAAAACAACATCACACGCCTAGCAACACGGTCTGGATTTTCCAGATTAGCATGAATTTTATAGGTTACCCCATAGTTCCCTTTTAAAGGGTATTCTGATAGAGGATTTCGCACAAAGGGCAGTCCGCCTATGGGAATCTCACTCACAATATCCCCAATCCTGTAAAAAACATCCCTTACCATAGTAGGGGAAAGATACACCATCGGCGTGACATCTCTCGCCATGACCGCATAGGAAGCATCTGGATACTCAGGATCGATGACACGGGATTCAAACACGGTGTCCACATCGGACTCACATTCAAAAATACCAGAAACAATCTCATCTGGCTTGATCAGCACATCCAAGAGCATGCTTTCCTGCGTACTAAGGGACCACATAGCCTTTGTTTTGGGCACTTGATTCCAGTATCTGGAAACCGCCTTATGTCCTGCAAAGACCTCATCTAAAACAGGTCCCGCCGCCGCCAATAAAGCCCCCATTTTTCCAGAGCCAGCTGTTGCTTTTACGGTAATGATAAATCTCAAGGGAATCGATGTCACATTTTTATGATGGTACAGCAGACGTAGTGACTTCCTTGCAGGCACGGGATAGATAAACAAGGATGCAGGCTCTGAAAGACGTTCTGGACTATTGCTCACGACCAATAGGTCAACAGCAGACACCGTCAACGACAACCATCCCCAGAAAAAAAGAATACTGCTTTTAAAAAAAAAGAAGCTGAGAGGTCGCCCCACACTCATCGGTAGCTAACCAAAAGCCCCTGTATAATCAGATTCCACCCATCCGTTAGCACAAAAAGCAATATTTTAAAGGGCAAGGAAATCATAGCCGGAGATAACATAAACATTCCCAAAGACAATAAAATATTAGAAACAATCAAATCAATGACAATAAAGGGAATAAACAACAAAAAGCCCACTTGAAATGCCGTTTTGAGTTCTGAAATAATAAAGGCAGGAATCAACACAAAAAAAGGCACTTCTTCATAATCCATCGTATACGGCACTTTTGAAAATTCCAAAAACAAAGCCAAATCTTTTTCTCTCGTGTACTTCAACATAAAAATCTTGAGGGGTTTAGAGGCTTCATCAAGGGCCTGCATCTGAGAAAGTGTCCCTTCTTGATAGGGCTTAATCGCGTTATTGCTCACCTGATCCCAAACAGGGGTCATGACAAATACGCTCAAGAATAGGGCCAAGGACACAATAACCATATTGGGAGGCGCCTGCTGGGTACCAATGGCCTGACGAACCATACTCAAGACAATCACTATACGCAAAAAGCAAGTCGTGGACATCAGAAAAAAAGGAATCAGACCAATTGCAGACAAAAAGAAAAGAAGATTAAGGGTTCTGCTAAAATTTTGGGGCGTTGCCAATGCATCTTGGACACCCAAATTTAAAAAGCCAGGGTCTTGTTGTGCATACACTGTCACAGGAACCAGCACCAAAAACCCCACAAAAACCCAAAACAATCGCTTCATTTTAGCTTATCCAAGACCTTTATTTCTTTTGCATTAATACCCAACAAAAACTCATGATCTCTCACCGAAACCAACATCAATGAAATACCCTGATCCAAGCCTTTGCGATCTAAAACTTTAATTTCTTCTGTAAAGGGGTGCTTTTGAGCACGTTTTGCCATTTTCGAAAACACAAACAACGCGCCCCCCAACAAGGTCAAAGAAAAAAGAACCTGAAGGGAGTACCCGATCGTCATATATTAGGTGTTCGGGGCTGATTTAATAGCCGTAATACGAAGTCCATAATTGTTATCCACAGCAACCACCTCACCTTGGGCGATAACCTGTCCATTTACAACCAAATCCAATGGTTCTCCCACCAGACGATCCAGCTCCACAATGGCACCATCAGACAGCTCAAATACATCTTTAAGAGACACCTGACAACGACCAAGCTCTACAGACACAGTAACAGGAATGCGGTTAAACACATCTTCCTCCAATTTTTGGCCACTCGTATTGGCACTGGGCGTCAATACCGGAAATTCAACATCTGCCACTGCAGGGCGCGACGAAGACGCCAAGTCTGGAGACGGAGTGTCCCAAGAAAAGGAAGGGGCATCGGAGGCCGTTTCTTTAATCTTGGTCTCAGCCTTTGTTTTTGGATCGGCCTTGGGCTCACGACTGACAGGGAACCCATCTCCTCCAAAGGCATCTTTTAAAACAGGATCAATACCGTGTAAGGGATCATCAAATACTTTTTTCTTAGCCATGCGAAAGCACCTCATTAATTAACCGTCGATAGTCATCAGCAGCACTAGAACGTGGGGAAAATTCAAAAATTGTTTGTCTATAACCTGGAGACTCAGACAGACCTACGCTTAGCCGAATGGGCGATGAAAGTTGCCCGGGGAATACACGCTCAAGACTGTCCATGATATGGGCTGTTTTACGATTACGCTTATCATAAAACGTTGGTACAATTTTACAAATACGGATTTCCTTTCCGAGGATTTTATTCACGATATCAATATTATTCAATAGCTGCTTAATTCCAACCAAAGACAAATATTCCATGGACACTGGCAATAAAAGTTCATCCGAAAAAATAAGAGAATTTTGATTCATCAAATTCATCGACGGCGCACAATCAACAATAATAAAATCATATCCCGTTAGAGATGCCAAGCGACGACTCAAGACATGCTCTCTGCCTTTTTCTGTTGCCAAGCGCATCTCTGCTGGGAAAAGTCGTTCATTTGCACAAATAATATCCAAATTGGGCCTAGCAGAAACGATGCATTCGGATACAGGTCTGAGGCCCATGACCACGTCATAAACCGTAACATCTGATTCCACACCCAAGTAATATCCGGCAGACCCTTGGGGATCTGTGTCCACGATCAAAACGCGTTTACCAAGAAGGGCCAGACCGTGGGCCATATTGACAACTGTACTGGTTTTACCGGTCCCACCTTTGTAATTAATGACTGCCAACTTACGCATAATTTGTCACTTTATTACAATTCATCGTCGAGGTCATCCCAAGAAAATTCACTATCATCGGCATCACCATGAACCTCTTCTTGCCCATGTGTTTCGGCATTTTCAGACGCTTCATCTTCATCTTCTGAAAAATCAAAAAGCGCATCTGAAGAGTCTGTCTGCGCATCGTCGTGATCGTCTTCGTAATCCAATTCATCTTCAATTTCAAATTCATGATCGTCTACCACTGGCTCATGTAAAAAATCTTCCTCAAGCAACGTTTCCTCCTCAGGTATGATAGACGGGGACGCCACAGCTACAGCCGCCGCCACAGCACCCAGCATGGCACCCGGAACAGCCACCGGCACAGACATTGGACGCACATACACTTCTTCTTTGAGAGAAGATAGGCTGTCTTCAATTTTAACAGAAGGGGCAACCTCTATGGGTTGTCGAGACGCAGGATTTTTCTCCACAACAGGCTTCTTCTCCGGCGGGAGACTCACACCCTTCTGCCCAAAACGGTGCAATTGAATCGACAGTTTACGCGATGGCGAAACCCCAGGATATCCAAGCCATGGCTCAGAATCGGCCCCGAAATAAACCTTCAAGGGCTGATCTGTAACCGTATCCAAAACAATCACATCCCCCACACGAAGTTGGCGCAATTCCGACATTGTCAGAGAAGCAGTCCCAAGAGAAACAGAAACATTCACCTTCAAGGCATGAAGGGTTTGCTTAGAAAAATTAACCTGCTTCTCTTTTTTCGGCTTATTGATTTGCGACTGATGCACCAATTCCCGCAACAGTGTATTGGGGTACGCAATCACAAACTTACGCAGTTCTTGTTGCCCAAAAACCAAATAAAAACCAAATTGGACATAGGCCTCTCGAAAAGAAATCTTAGGATTTCTACGATACGGCCCCACAGCAAAATCAATTACGGCGTGCGCAGGCGGAATACGCCACGTTTTAGCGACTTCGGGCAACAAAGCTTCGATTTGCGCCTTGAGTATACTCGTTTCCATGGACGTAAAGGAATCTGAATGCCCCACACTCCCAGATCCGCCAACCAAACGATTGATCATCATATCTGCCAAATCCCAATCAAAAAGCAAATTAATTTTATGCCCCGCAGAAAAAACGACATCGGCCTGGACAACTTTTTCTTTCGCATTCTCTAAAAATTCTTTATAGCTCATTTGTGTGGCAAGGACAGTATGCAGTTCAACCTTAATGTCCATATCCGTAGAGAATTTCACACAAAGACGTTCTGCAAGACGGTAATGCAAATAATGCAAAAAACGCAATTGCTCACGTGTTAAACTGTCAAAATTACTGGTACGAATCGGGTGGATCTCAATAGCATCTACGGACTCCCGTTGATGCACCGTTGTCCAATCCCCAATGGCAGGAGCAAGTTTAATCGTTCTATGAAACTTTGGGCTATACTTTTGCACCTAGATTCGCTCCAATCTCATTTTTAATGGGGTTCCATCAGACAATAAGGGAGACCCTTTGTAGATAACGACTTCTAAACGTTCGCGCTTCCCCGTCCCAATGTCCGAGACAAGAACAAGCTCCCCATCTGGATAGGGGACGACCACGGGGTCATCGAATATCGTAGCAAGGGCAGCCGAGGAACCTGTTTCCCCACTGATTAGAGGAGAGAGACTAACACTCAACTGTTTTTCTGCTTCATAGGTCCGTTTCCGTTTCATTTCTGTGGCGAGTTCCAACTCCCGACGTTTTACCGTAGGACCTGTACCAGCGGCACCTTCAAATACAACCCGGAGAAGTACCATAGATTTGAGGAGAGTATCATACACGCTGACCTCATAGCCGTCATCCTGTTTAACAATACTCTGCACAGGCCCCCTCCCTATAACAGCACCGGAAGAATCCGAATACCAAACCATAGCCCCCAGTAATTTTGACTTCAAAAAATAATCCACGCGCATCCCGACAGTCAGGGAAGATTTCTGCTCCCCAACCTGTTTTTTTACCTCAGATTCTACCCATTCCTTCATCAACGGAGAGTCAAAATTCATATTCATATCTACGGACATGAGAGGACAAGAAAGAACAAGTAGCAAAAAGAAAAAGAGAAAGCAGATTCTACCCAACATCCCACAAAAGCGTATTTTAGACATAAAAAAATATCTGATCCCCCTCTGAGAGCGCATCTAGGGAAGCCTGCGACTCGTGCGGATTATCTTGTTGCTGACGCCCCTGTTGAAATCCAGAGTGGGAAGGGAACTCGTCAAACGCCAGGTCAACTTCACCCATTTGCACAAAACGCACCAGCACAGAGCGGTCTAGGATATCGGACAAACGGGTCTGCAAGACGGATTTTTGATCCTGCGCTTTTGCAAACAAATCCTCGCCAGCGAGCTGCACCACGATGACGAGACCCTGCGCATTTTTTTCAAACCGAACACGTATCATTAAGGGCGCTTCTTTGGGCATCACCACAGGCATACCCAGGATGGATCGCACTTCCTGAAGAATACTGACAGAGAGATCCGGCAATTGATCCATGCCAAAGGCAGGCCCAGCAACCATCCCCTGCAACAACTGTGTCCCTAACTGAAGGTCAGACATACTAGACTCAGAGGCCAAGCGCCCCTCTATATCATCCTCCGCAGACCCCATGAGGAAGCTACCATCTTCCTGCGCGATCATGCGAACACCCGCGTCTTCTTTACTGGCCTGCTGAAACATAGAACCAAAGGGCATGTCGCTGCCGGGCGTTTCAGCCCCACGAGACACCCCCCCAGAAAAAAACGGTGGCAGAGACTCTAACCGCATTGCATACCGCGCCTACGCTGCAGCCTTTGGCTTTTCTTGCAATTCTTTTTTAATTTTATACCGATAGCCATCGAGAAGCTGTCCTAATTTTTTGGAATACCGACCTTGTTTAATAAATGATTTCTTAATAGGCAAACGTTGATGCAAACGCAGTCCGTTCCGCTCCGCAATTTCGATCAACTGGGAAATAGAGAGTGCCTGATTACGCCCATACGATGGGTTTCGTCCTACGTAAATCCGGCCTAAGTCGCGAACACCCGCTTGAATAAAAGGCTCAATATCTGGGTTCAACTCCAAGGGAACCGTCACAGCAATATCTGAAGGTAACAAATTTTTTGCGACCTCCAAAGCCGCCAACATATCTTTTTTCGACGTTGGGGAGTGCCCCTCAAACTTTGTGCCAGGTTCAGGGGTGAAATTCTGAAGCGTAAACTCATGGATATGCCCATACTGTTTGTGAAGGGAGGCGATTTCTTTCATGACATCCCTGCGATGAGAGGCCGATTCACCAATACCCACCATAATCCCTGTATTAATAGGAAACCCCAATTTTCCTGCCCACTCCACCACTTTGAGCCGCAATTCCAACCGTTTCCCTGGAGATTCAGGATAGATTTTGGCGACATGGGCCTCATCCACAGAATCCAACATAATCCGACATACGGCCGCAACTTCATACAGACGTTTGAGCTCTACAGGACTCAAAAAACCCAGTTCCACCACAGGAATAAAGCCCTCTAAAAAACCCAACTCACTAATGGTATACACGTAGTCCACATAAGACTCAAATCCCCACAAATCCAACAGCGCCCGCACATGCGGAAATTTATCAGGTCGCTCACCAGAGATATACAGCACCTCTCTCGCGCCTTCAGCTCTGGCTTGCTTGCACAACTTAATGGTGGAATAAGGAACCATCAGGCTATCTCTTTTACGAAACCCACAATAAGGACAATGGTTACGACATAACCGAGACAAAGACATCGGCAACGCCAAAGAGTAAGTCAACGCATCCGGCGCGTCCTCTAATGACAACTGAATATCGTCTTCCACGCTTTTGGTTACTTGCTCCACAAACACAACTCCTAATTTAACATTTTTGTTACTACTTAAGCATCTTCACACATTCATGTAAAAAAATACGTCAACTAAATAAATCCAACTATTTTTCGAGATACAGAAAAAAAAATCTTATACGCCCTACCTAGCAATGGCCTATAAGGGCATTGAAAGTGCCATCATAACATTCTTTTTATAGAATACCAGCCTATGGATCGCACTTGAATTTACAGCAAACGGCCCCCCAGAAATACATTAAGCGTCAGCGTATACCCATCCCAAAATGAAACCCGGATTTTCAAGGTGAATGAAGGAGATGCAGGTCCAAGCCAATAAACAGGCGGAGCTCTGCCTTGAATTCGAGGGAATCGTTTGAGAAAAAAGCCAAAATGGCGCGTTTAAAATCGGGGTAACTATCTAGCCCCCTCAAAAACGAGTGACT
>CANNCG010000002.1 GCA_947502965.1 bacterium
GGGGACGCTGGATGCTGCGATCGTGAAGATCGTGACCAACTATCGGTCGACGCAAGACCGGTTGAGTGCGACCGCGAACCATGGGATCTCTGTGAGCTATGACATCCCGAGTGGGGAATTGCGTCTGAGTGGTGTGGCGACAGCGGCGGAATATGAATCGGTGCTGTCGGGTGTGGCGTACAACAATATTGCGGTGAGCCCGTCGCCGTTGACAAAGCAGATACAGTTTGTGTTGGGGCGCAACGTGCCAACGACGCATAACTTGCATTTTTATGACAAGTATGGGGTGGATACCTTGCCCGCGATCGCGCAGGAGTGGGCGGCTAGCACGCGGACACACGGCTATGTGACAGGCGCCGCACTGAGCTGGGAGCAGGCCCGTTTCTTGGCGAGTACGCGTGCGTATTTGGGATGGAAGGGGTATTTGTCGACGGTGACCAGTTTATCTGAGGTACAGACGATAGGCAGATTGTTGACGGGAGAGGCATGGCTGGGGGCGACGGACCGTGCGAGTCAGAACAGCTGGCGGTGGGTGACGGGACCTGAGGGCTTGGAGAACAGTGGTGCTGGGCGTTTGTTTTCCAATGGGGGGACGTCGGGTGGGCGGCTATTATACGTATTGGTCGTCAGGGCAACCGAGTGGGGGCTCTGGGGAGGACTATCTGCATATGGTGTATAGTCCGTTGTTGGGTGGTCAGTATCAATGGACGGATTTGCCCATAGGGGGGACGCTGCCTGTGTATCTCCCCAAGAAGTATGTTTCTGAGTATGGTGGTTTTGGCGGGGAGGCGACCTTTTGGGTCGAATTTCCTGTCAAAGTCTTTGGCTCCAATCATACGATCTTTTTTGGGACGACGTTTTAGGGTGGGGACTGTACCCATCCCAAAATGAAACCGGGAGCGGATTCCTTTCCAAATCGCGCTTACCACCTATGAGGAGTAGGCTCCCGCCATGATTTGAAATCCATGTTTCATTTTGGAACGGGTATAGATAGTCAATCCTGTTTTTTACAAAGGCCTATTTTGCGGCACTGCAAAAAAAAAGCCGAACACAACGTGTTCGGCTTTGAATTGAATATTTGGTGGAGCCAAGGGGAGTCGAACCCCTGACCTCTTGCATGCCATGCAAGCGCTCTACCAGCTGAGCTATGGCCCCAAAGGTTAGTGGTGGTAAGCAACCCCACCGCGTTCTGAAAAGAGCCTGTCCAGATCATACATCTCACGAACGTTGTCTAGCAGAACATGAACAATAAAAGAACTTCCATCAAAAATCATCCAGCCACTCTCAGGCCTGCCTGAAAGCCGAGAGGCTTCTCTGTTTTTCCCTAGCGTTTTATCCGTTGTATCGACAATAGCACCCAAGTGAACAGAGTTTTGTGCTGTTACCAATATCACATCATCTACCAGGTCATGGGGACGAAGGGCATAACGAACAACATGCGTACCTTTAATATCTAGAAGCGCTTGAATAATGGTCTCGATGTTCACGGGGTTACTGGTTTCGCTTCCTGAATCGGCTTCTGTTCGTAAATATGTTGTTTTGATGTGACCCAATCCTTACCCAATACAATGGTAATGCCCAATGTTTTTTCGGGCCTATCATAGACAATTATCTTTGTAGGGTCAATTGAGAGAAGTTGGGACAATGCCAATGAAGCATCCATTTTGCCTTTCCAGTCGACGATAAGGGTCTCTTTGTACTGAAAAGAAGCCGCATTTCCGGTGCGCCGTACAGCGATACCAAACTTTTTGAGATGGGCGGCTAGCCGGTTGGCTTGACCTGCGCCGCCATAGCCATTTAGGATTTCTACGACCAATTTTTGTTGTTTGAGGTATTGCTTGGGTTTGTTCAGATCGGTTTGTTGGCTAAACCAATTGACCTCTTTGAGCGTCATGTTGCGACGGGAATCTTTGCTGGCATCCGTGTCTTCGGTGTTGATTTTGGCGATGACTTCTTTGTCTGCAATACTGCCAAATCCCATGAGGGTCTGGACGACCTTGTCTACAGTGGCCAGGTCGGGCCGCCAATAGCTGACCCCGCCAATGAGGGCGGCGCTGCCGGGGAGCGTCGCTGTGTCCATGCGGTTGGCATTAAAGGCTTCTTTGAATTGCAAGGCCATGCCAGCAATCTGTCGGGAGCTCATATCCGTGTCCACCATACGGCTCATACGTCCCAAAATAATGGGAAGCTCTGTGGGGTTACCACTAGCGAGCATTTTTTTTGCAAAGGCTTGCACAAATGACTGCTGACGTTGGATACGTCCCAAGTCGGCGTTACCATCATGTCGGAAGCGTAGATATTGAACGGCCTGCTTGCCATTGAGGTTTTGATTTCCTTTTTTGAAGTCGATATAGAGGTCTCCCGCTTGATCCATGTAGTAAAGGTCTTTGGGTATCTCTACGGTGACGCCACCAATTTGGTCAATGAGGGTTTCCACCCCAGACATGTTAACCTTGATATGGTAGTCGATAGGCACCCGAATAAAGTCACTGACTGTTTGTCGCGTGAGTGGGATGCCGCCATAGGCATAGGCGTGGTTGATTTTGGTCCAGCCAATTTCTGGGATTTTTACCCTTGTGTCACGGGGGATAGACAGCACACCGATACGGTTTTTTTCTGCATTTAGATGGATGACCATGAGGGTGTCTGCCCGTTGTACCTTGGCGGTGTTGTCAACGCCAATTACCAGTACGTTTACACCACTTAATTTTTCTTTTGGGGCCAGCATCAATAAAAATTCTAAAACGGCGATACGGCTGAGTGCAGCAGAAATGAGAAAAGTAAGAATATAAAAAAATAGGGCGATCCCAATGGGGATAAGTGACAGTTTGATCCACGTTTTGGGAGAAACACGGGCCAGTTTTCTACCTAACCGAGCCAAAAACCAGAGCGTGGCACCTACAGACTGTATAACCAGTGTGAAGACAAAACGAATAAACGGCATGAAAGTCCTTCAAGAATAAAATTTTGCTGGGTTAGTAATAACGTGAAACATGGGTTTTCCAGTAGTGGAGGGAGGCCCCTGTCATACCATTCGAATGCGCATTGTAACAGCGAAGTGTCAAAGGATGAATAGCTTTTTGTTGCTTGGTGAGCCCTATAATGCCGCTCGTTACAATGATGGCAATGGCGAGTCCCAGTTTGTCTCCAAATGAAAGCTCATGGAGCACGTCGTTTTGAAAGATGTCTGCAAGGACGGCTCTGTCTGCAAAGGGGCGTCCAGGCTCTATGTAGTCTGCGATGTATAGGATGCTGTCCAAAGGGGACATGTTTCCCGTGCCGGTGGTGTGGTAGCGAATAGCACGGGATATCTCGGCGTCCTGCGGTCCCAATAGCTGTTCACTCATGCATGGTCCGGCGAAGGCATGCCAGACGGCGGGATAACGGATATACGTGCTGGCGTACCAAGGATGCTTGGCGATACCAGCATCACAGAGTTTTTGCGGGGACATGGCTTTTGCGATGTCATGCAGAAGCCCTGCGCTGTAGGCTTTTTCTGGTAAAAATTTAGAAGTGGCGCTGTCGCAAGGCTGCAAAAGCGCCAACTGTCTCGCGGTTTCAGCCACGCGTAGGCTGTGTGCGACACGAGACTTGGGCAGATACTGCTCCAAAAGCGGCAGTATCTGCCCCATCATATCCTGCATTTTAGAAAAGAAACCCAAGCTCTACCATGTGATAGCTAATGGGGGCTTTACCTGCAACATCACCGAGTTCTTTGGAGACATAGGCGTAGTTGAGGTGAAAGACAGTGAGGTCTAGACCTGCTCCAAAGACAGGGTACCCTTGTGATAATCCTGTCCGAAAACTGACCAAATTCCCGAAAAATTTCTTTTCAACACCCATGTAGAGTCCTGTGAAAAAACTTCTGGAGGGGTAGAGATGGTAGTCTGCGGCAAGCTCAAACTTTCCGAGATACGGAAAATCTGGGGTCATGGCAATCCCGACGAGGGTGCTGACAGGCAGTTTCACTGCGACAGACTGGGGTTTTGTGAGGACTTTTTTGTTGCCGTTGAGGGTGCCTGCGATATTGCGGACGGCCATTCCAAAGGTGCCGGTCTGTCCGTAAAAATCGAAGGGGGTCAATAGTCCAAGGTCAATGCCAAAACCTGTGACGCCATACGTTTGGCCAATACGGTCTTTGAGTGTGTCTTGATTGATGGCTTGGATGAGGTCTGCGGATTTCATGATGAGTTCATCATCGCCTGTGAGGTTGTCGTAGATGATACTGCGGTTGATGTATTTGCCAGAGATGCCCACGGTGACAGGGTGGGACATTACCGTGGTCTGATGCGAAATCCCAGCAGCCAGTGCCAGGTCTGTATTGCCTTTCATTTTCATCGTCGGATCGACTTTGTTGACAATTTGGGTGAGGGTTTCGATGCCCCCAAACGCACCCACGCCAAAATCTTTTTGAACATAGGATAGGAGTGGCGTAATCTGTAAATTGAGGCTCCCCTTGAATGGGATTAAGTCTTTGAGGGCGGCCTCTTGGTCTGCGCCGTCATCATTGAGGGTATTAAATTTGGACAAATTTTCCAGATAGTGGGTGCCCAATTCAGCGCGAAGTCTAGGGAATTTGAGGTGATAGCTGATGACATTGTTGAGACCGGCGGGATTGAGATAGAGGGCGCTGTCATCCCTGACACTGGCAACGCCGGCATTGCCCATGCCAAGTTTTCGAATATTATTGAACAGGAGGTCTGGCGTGTCGGCCATGACGGTGGCGCCCACCATGGTGCTCATACACAGGGCATAAAAAAGATTTTTGGTGTTCATTTGTATTCCATTTAGGGTGTCTTGATATAGGTAAAGATTTTGGCTAATGCGGCTATAATTACGAATTCTCTTTGATCTGGTGACTCGGGTAGAGCGACAATGTATGCGTCGATACCTGTGACCGGAGTAGCCGTGCCATTGACATATTTTTGTAGTCTGAAAGTTTGTCTGTCTTTTACGGCTGTATGGAGATTTTTCAAGTTGAGCCCAACAACCCGAATCTTTTCGGCTTGTTGCAATTGGTGTTGTGTAAGCGCATTGGCGGAACTGAAGCCATTAAGGGCATTTTCAGCATAGTAAAAAACAGTCCGGCTACCGCCCATCAGATAGTCGAGGGCTTCTTCATAGGTTGCGACTGCGCTTGTTTTTGTAACGGTGCCCTCTGTGGCGATATGAAAGACCCGGGTGGTCATTTTGACGACAACAGTGAGATTCGCCAAGCCTCTGAGAAATTGTTTGTTTGTTTTCAGAGAAGATTCGCTTCCTGAGGAAATTCTTACTGAGCTCATGGCGCTCAGATTCCCACCACCCAATTCGTAGGCCATGTTGAAGGTGTCTGCAATTTCTTGTGAATCAGAGGGGGTAATCTCAAACATAGTGCTGAGCGTGTCGATAAGATTGGCTTCGTTGGTTTTTTTTAAGATACTGGTGAGTGAGAGGGGTGATATAGCGTGGATTCCTAGGAGCGCGCTTCCTTTTTCGGCATAGGCGGCTTGTTTTTCCTCTGTGCTTGCATTGGGGTTGTGAATGGTCGCCTGCGAGAGTGATAGTGCTCTGGCATAGTCGCCGTTCTCATTGGCTTCTTGGGCTGTTCTTGCGGCGGTGTCTCCGTCAAGACCCTTGAAGAGGCTTTCTCCACAACCGGGTAAGAATAAAAATGTCGCTAGACATAAACAGGCTGTTACAATCGACATATATCGTTTTTTCATGTATAGACCCTCTCTTTCCTTGATGTATTTTCGTATGCACTAAAGTATCCATCGTAGCCATGCGTCTATGAAACGACAAGGTGGAATTGTATGCGGTTTTTTTTGGGGTACTCAGCGTCCCCTTCTTTTTTCTTTCTCGGTTTTGCCGAGAAAAAATTTTTTTTGAAAGTTTTGCGCATTTTTGATCCCGTTTCTGTATCGTACTGGTTAGGTTTTGCTTGTTCACGCCAGTGCTTAGACATATATAAGAATGAGGGGTAAACTACCCCAAACAATAGGAGAGTGTGCGTGATCATGAAAAATAACACCGCAATATCGTGGGTGTTTCTAGGGGTTCTGCTGGTCGCTACATGGGGTGGCTTGACTGGCTGTAGTGCGGTTCCCATCACAGGCCGTAGCCGCTCTGTGGTGATGGATGAGGCACGGCTCGCCTCTGTGAGTGAAACCGAATACAAAAAGCTCATGTCACAATCCAAAGAATCGCAAGATGCCTCTGCGAATGCCATGGTCTCTCGTGTGGCCAAACAGATGGTTGCGGCGACGGAGTCCCTTGCAAAAGACTATGGTTTTTCCCAGGATTTGGCCTTTTATAAATGGAGATTCACCCTGATTGAGGATCCCAAGATGGTCAATGCCTTTTGTTTGCCAGGGGGCAAAATTGTGGTCTATACGGGTATTTTGCCCATTGCGCAAGATGACGCTGGTTTGGCGGTGATCGTGGGCCATGAGATCGCGCATGCCATTGCCAAACATGGCAATGAACGTATGAGCCAAACGGCTTTGGTTAATTTGGGTAGCATTATTTTGGACAAAACATTGGAGACGTCTACTGAGGAAACCAAAAGTTTGTTTGGAGGGATTTACGGGCTAGGGACAACCTTGGGTGTTTTGTTGCCCTATAGCCGCTTACACGAAACAGAGGCGGATCGTATTGGGTTGATTCTCATGAAAAAGGCTGGCTATGACCCAAAAGCGGCGATTGGATTTTGGCAACGGATGTCGGCGCAATCTGGGGGGAAAACCCCTGCTGAATTTTTGTCCACACACCCGTCGGATGCCACTAGGATTGCCGATATTAAAGCGTTAATAGACAAGGGACTTTAGTTTTTCGGGGGAAGCCCCCAAGCCACTGCGCCGTTCTTCTTTGGGGTTAATTTGTAAGCTTGTTTATTTTTTAGTTGCGTTATATTTTTATTTATTATTTTTAAATTACGAATTTTATTTTCAACCCATGCCAATGCCCTGTTTCTGGGTATCGTATTGGGACACTACACGCTGTACCAGTATCTCCCCTTGGCGTGGGCGCTTTGTATAGGGGTAGGATTGGCCATTGGCAGTTGTTTTTTTCTCGAAAAACGCTGGCAAATGGCAATGTGTATCGGCATATGGGCCATGTCTGGATTTCACGGGATTCGGGATGCGACCTTTTGTCTCGATACGGGAGGTGACTTTTCGGGGCAGATTCAGGTCATGACGGTGCCTGAAAAAACAATCACAGGAGGGTGGCGATTCATAGGACAATCAGCGGAATCATCTCGCTACAGTGTGAGCCTTCGAAAGCGGGAGTCGCCACAGTTGGGAGATGTTTTCGCGAGTACGGGTCTTGTGGATCCTGGAAGCCCCCCTCGAAACCCTGGTTCTTCGGACATGCGCGACTATCTCAAGAGAGCGCGTTTGTCGGGCTTCCTGCGGCTAAAATCAGTAGAAAAAGTGGGACAGGAGGCGCCGCTATGGACCGGTTTTGTGGCGGGATTGCGGCATCGCTTGGTCAGCGCAACGCAGGCAACCCTTCCAGAAAATTATGCCAATTTATTGATAGGGCTCATTCTTGGCGACAAGGGGATCACCTTGGATGCGACATGGGAATCTTGGTATCGTAATCTAGGGCTGATTCATATATTGGTGGTGTCTGGGTCTCAAGTGAGTTTGTTGAGTGGGATTTGCTTTCTGATGTTAAGGCCTTTGCGTCTTTCTGGTTTGTATCAATACGGCATTATGACTAGTATTAATATTTTGTTTTATTCCTTAACCGGTGGCGGAGAGTCTATTTTTAGGGCCATTCTGATGACGCAGATTCTGCTCTATCTAAAGCTTATAAGACAAAATAGCAATGCCCTGGATATTCTCTGTACCACGGCCTTGGTAATGGTTTTGTGGGATCCTGCTTTGGCTTTTAATTTGGGGTCCCAGTTGTCTTTTTTGGCGACAGCATCGCTTATTTTTGGGGTGCCTGCCATGACCCAAAAAATGCAAAGAATACCCCCTTTTCTTCGTGAAATGTTGGCATTGAGTGTGGCGCCTTTTATCTTTACGGCCCCTTTGATTTGGCATCACTTTCAGGGGGTCTCGATACTATCTCCTTTGGCGAATATGCTCGTATTGCCCTTGATTGAAATCTTGGTGCCGATTGGCTTTTTTTGTATGGCGGGCAATGCACTTGTCCCATGGCTGGTGACCTGGCCGATGCAAGGCTGTTTGGGGTTGATGCAAGGGCTCAATGCCCTTGTTTCCGGATTGGTATCTTTGGGCGTGAAACCCGTTTTGTTGCCCAAAATAGACTTGTTGCATACAGGGCTCTTGTATCTGGGTGGCTATATGGCTGGCTGGGGATCTCAGCCTCAGATACGTCGGTATGGGGTCTGTCTCTTGCTGGGTATCTGTGTCAGTGTGACGGTGATGACATGGTGGCCACGTGCGTATTACACGGTGACCTATTTGGACGTGGGGCAGGGCGATGCAACCTTGATTCAGACGCCGCATGGGAGGACCTATTTGATTGATGCTGGCAACCGGGTTGTGGATTTTCGTACAGGAAAGGTTTTGTGGGATATGGGGGAGCGTGTGGTGCTGCCCGCCTTGCGGTATTACGGGGCGCGTCGTTTGGAGGGGGTGCTATTGACACACTTTGATATGGACCATGTTGGGGGTGCTCAAAGTGTGATGGAGAGCATGTCTGTGACTACGCTTTTGACGCACCACGCGCCAGATTTGGCGAAGGCGGGGCTCTCCGAAACGTTGCCGTTATGGCGTATAGAGCAGCCGGTCAAGTGGGTGTTGGATAAAGGGGCCTATCTTTTGTTTTTTCCGTTTGCTTTTCAGAAAAATACGGCAAACGAAAACGAAAGATCGGTGGTGTGTCAGCTTGTCATTGGCGACCATCGTTTTTTATTTACAGGGGATTTGGAGGCCGAGGGGGAGGCGTATTTGGCGGCAACCTACGGGGATGCCTTGCGTTCGGAGATCTTTAAGGCGGGGCATCACGGGAGCAAAACATCGAGCACGGCGGCCCTGCTGCGCTATGTGCAACCTGACATAACGGTCATCAGTGTCGGTGAAAAAAACCGATATGGACATCCCCATAAAGACGTCGTGGACAGATTTAAATCAGAAGGTATACGTATCTATCGCACAGATAGAGAGGGCGCTGTAGAGCTCAAAACAAATGGGAAGACAGTGTGGGTGAAGACCTACGTAACCGAGTAGTCATTGGATAAGGTTGGGTGTCGTCGTCGTTTACAAACGTCTGGATAGCTGGCGATAGGGTGCCGATGGGAAGCTGCTTTCTAGCGTGTGGCCGTAAGTCATGAGAATTCCCAAGGCCAAGAGCAACATCGTCCAATGGTGATAAGGCCAAAGTGAAACACAAAATAGAGCCAATACAAGACCCTGTTGCCATCGTTTTGGCAATGACACAACGGCATAATACGCAGGAATAACAAAGAGGAGAAATGAATAATCTTTGAGCCGTGGGGATAGGATCCCATAGGCGAGTATGCCCATAGAGATTTGAATAATAAGCGGGTATTCATGGCGATTTTTCCAGAAAAAAACGGCAAGGCCAGCTGAAAAAAGAAATACAAATAGGACATATAGGCCAAAGGCGGATACGGTGACGCCATAGGTTGTGAGCCAGGGTATGAGTTCAAACTGCAACCATGCCAGTATCGATGGATTGACATATCCGCTGCTATCCAAGGGCGCTGGTGTAGATAAAAATGTCTGATACATCTCTGACATTCCTAGTATTCCGATGCATTGAATGACGATGGCAACGCCAACTCCGGCGCATAAGAAACGCCACTTTTGAGTCGTTTTTGTCAGAAAAATGAAGCCTAAAAATGCGAGTGGCAGCAATTTGAAAGAACCCGCCAATGCGATAAATAGTGCAAAAAGATAACTGCGGCCCATGACTAAAAAAAGAAAGCCGAGCCATAGAAGTATGGTTTCGAATGTCGCAATATTACCTGCCAAAATATCGCTGGTGAAGGGTCCCCGGAAGGCAAAAAGTGAAATCAAAACAAAGGATAGGAGATGCTTTTCTTTTACAAAGAATTTTAAATAGAGCGCAATGAATCCGGTTGCAGTAATGAATTTGATGCAAAGAAAAATGAGCCTGGCGTGCAAAAATGAAAAGGCGGTTAAAGGCGCGAATACCCATGCCATTTGAGGGGGATATACAAACCTCAAATGGGATTGGTGGCCCTGCCCGGACATGGTGGATACGATGTGCGAGTCATACCCGTTGAGTCCCATAATCATGGATTTTGCACCATAATAGTAAGAGATAAAGTCATGCTGATGACCGGAATCGAGACCCAAGATGGCTTTGGAGACGATGCCACCGGCCAAGAGCAAAAGTAAAAAATAAGGGATATACTTTTTCATGAAGAACGGCCTTTTTGTGTCTTGAAATCTTGATTTATTACCCGTTCCAAAATGAAACCCGGATTTCAAATCGTGACGGGAGCCTATTCTTATGGGTGACCAGAACGATTTGGAAAGGCAGCTGGTCCCTGTTTCATTTTGGGATGGGTATATCTTTTTAACCTAAAATGGGTTTCATAGGCAAGGTATGTCTTGGTTTGGCCGAGATTTTTTTTGCGTTGGAGAGCCACTCCCCATTTATTTTGTTTATAGGATATCTTTATGGTACTCTCTGCAAAACTTATGCCGCTACTCAGTCTCGTGATTCCTATCTATAACGAAGAGGACTGTATCCCCATTCTTTGGGCAGAGCTTCAGAAAATAACGGCGAATTTTTCTGGGTATTCGATCGAATATGTTTTTGTGGATGATGGGTCCTTGGACCAATCGTTTTTTCTTTTAGAGAAGATCTCCCAACAGTGTGCCGCTGTAAAAGTGTTGCGTTTTTCCCGTAACTTCGGCCATCAGATTGCAATTACGGCGGGTTTGGATTATGCCGCGGGGGATGCTGTTATCGTGATGGATGCTGACCTACAGGATCCTCCAGAGGTGTTGACCCAGATGCTTGCCAAATATGAAGATGGGTATGATGTGGTCTATGCCGTTCGACAGAGCCGATCCGGAGAGACGCTTTTTAAGAAAATAACCGCAAAATGCTTCTATAGACTTCTTAATGCGATGTCGGCCATTCCAATTCCTTTAGATACAGGCGATTTTAGACTGGTGACTAGGCGTGTTGCGGATGCCCTCAAGACGCTAGGCGAGCAGGACCGTTTTGTACGTGGGTTGGTGAGTTGGGTGGGATTTAAGCAGACCCCTATCTATTTTGAGCGGCATGCGAGACTTGCTGGTGAAACAAAGTATCCTCTCAAGAAAATGATTTCTTTTGCCCTGAATGGTATCTTGTCCTTTTCAACCCTGCCACTCAAATGGGCCTCTTGGTTGGGCTTTTTCTTTGCTTTTTTTTCTGGGCTTTATATTTTGGTCGTGATCGCCTTACGGCTCATGGGCTATACCTTTCCTGGATATGCTTCTTTAATGGTGGCGATGTTGCTCTTGGGCGGGATACAGCTGATGACCATTGGTATTCTGGGCGAATACATAGGTCGTTTGTATATGGAATCTAAAAAGAGACCTTTGTATATTGTGCAGGATGCGGTGAATGTTGCCCCTCGCGGATAGTTCCACTACGCAGAGGGGTGGTCGGCACTATGCGATTATTGGCGCTGGCGTTGCGGGGTTAGCGGCTGCGTATCGGTTGCTTCAACAAGGTCAGCGGGTGACGGTTTTTGAAAAAAGTCCCTTTGTCGGGGGGCAGTTGGCAACCACGGTTGTCGGGGGTGTTCCTATCGAACATTATTATCACCATACATTTACGTCGGATGCAGATCTCTTGATGCTTTGTGAGGAGTTGGGTATCACCGATAAGATGATGTGGCTACCCAGTACCATGGGGTATTTCTCCCAAGGCAAGCTGTATCCCTTCGGGACGCCAAAAAGTATTCTTACCTTTCGGCCATTGGGCATTTTTGCCAAAATTGGCTTTGTTTTGTCTACATTGTGGATCACCTTTGTGATGAAACCAGCGTATGCTGAAAAGCATACAGTTCATGCGTGGTTTCTCAGATATGGGTTTGGACGTGTGTGGGATATTGTTTGGAAACCGTTATTTCAGCTCAAGTTTGCGGCAGACGCGGATCGTATATCGTTGATTTGGCTATGGGGAAAGCTACATACGCGCGGCACCTCACGCAATGGGAGTAAAGAGGTACTTGGCTATATGAAAGGGAGCTTTGGGGCTTTGGCCTTGGCGCTGAGTCAGGCTATTGAGGGTCTGGGGGGTGAACTAGTGTTGGGTACGGAACTCCGCAGTATCAAAAAAATAAATCAAGATTTTGTTGTGGAAAGCAGTGCTGGCACTTTTTCTGTAGATGCGGTGATTTCTACACAAGCGGCCAATCAACTCGTCCATAGCTATCCCTGGTCATCCGAAACAAAGGCCTATCTAAATGGGCTGGAATACAAATCGGCTATCTGTGTCATGGTGATTAGTGACAGTCGGTGGTTTGACCGCTATTGGATCAATATAGGGGATGAAAACCTGCCTTTTGGGGGGATTGTAGAGCACACAAATTGGGTTCCCGCAGGTGAATATGGTGGGAAGCATGTGATGTATTTGTCCCGTTATTTGGATGATGATGATTCTCTTTTTACGCAACCAGATACGGCTATTGTGGAGATGTTTTGTAATGGGATTAATGTGATCCTGACAGATTTTGATAGATCTTTGGTTCAAGAAACACGTGTGTTTAGGCAACGCAATGCGCAACCGGTGGTACCCAAGGGCTATATTGCACCCAGTATGATGACAGAGATTCCAGACTTTTATTGGATTTCAACGCATCATACGTACCCCTTTGATCGCGGGATTAACTATGCGATTCGTTTGGCGAATCGTCTTGTTGGAGATATTTCTGCGCAGTAACCCAATGATTACCATTCTTGGACCTACTGCAAGTGGGAAAACAGCCCTGGCGGTAGCCTTGGCACGACATTATGGCGTAGAAATCATTTCCGCAGATTCGAGACAAGTCTATGATCGGCTGTTTCTGGGTGTTGGAAAAGACTTGGATATCTATGAAACAGGGGGGGTGAGCGTTCCGTACCATTTAATAGGCCACGTTTCTCTTGAGGCACATTACGATTTGTTTTCATTTCAGCAGGATTTTCAAAAAGCAAAAGCGGACATTTTGGCGCGTGGCAAACATCCCTTGATGTGTGGGGGAACCGGTCTTTATTTGGAAGCTGTTTTGCTGGACTATCAGCTCCGGTCTGTTCCTGAAAATTCAGAGTGGCGAGATCGGGCAGGGGATATGTCGGATGAGGCCTTGTTGGCGATGTTTTTATCATTGTCGGTACCTCACAATCAGACAGATACAGAAACTCGGACCCGTTTGATACGTGCCATTGAAATTGCAATGGCCACGGGCGCGACATCTTCCAAGACCTGGAATCCGGAAGATACCATGGTGTTTGGAATAGCATGGGAGCCTGCGTGCCTACGTGAACGTATTCTGTATCGTTTGGACCAACGTCTAAAGGCGGGGATGATAGCGGAAGTCTCAGATCTGTTGGCTATCGGCGTTTCTGCGCTGCGTCTGGATCAGCTGGGTTTGGAATATCGTTATTGCTTGAAATATCTGTCTGGGGAGCTTTCGCTAGAAGACATGCGGCATCTGTTGGGCCGCGAGATTTGTCGGTATGCCAAACGCCAGCGTACCTGGTTTAGACGTATGGAAAAACGAGGGGTGCCTATCTTTTGGGTTTCTGGGGAGCTGTCTTTGGAAAAACAAGAACTATATGTCCGTTCCAAAATAAAATCCCCGATGAGGATATCCGTTCCTCAAGGCTGAGATTTCTACGCCGTCTATCCAGAGAAACTAGCATATACCCATTCCAAAAAGAAACATGGAGGGGATGCCTTTCCAAATCGTTCTAGTCACATATAAGAATATGCTCCCGTCACGATTTGAAATCTATGTTTCATTTTGGAACGGGTATAGTCGATTGGAATGAAACTCGGATTTCAAATCTTGGTGCTGTCGCAAAAAAAGAAAAAAAACAGGCAAAATCGGATTTTTTTGTGAAAATCCGATAAAAAGCGATAACCCAAGTTCGTCAAAAAACAGTGATTTTGAGCCTAATTCACGAAAAAAAATATATTTGGCGACGCACTCTATGTGTTCGGCCTCCCTCAGGTTAGCACGCTAGATACCCTATTTACACGATTCTTTGGGATGCCGATAGCCACGTTTATTACACGGCTACTCTGGCTGCGTAAAACCAACCAACTCAGGAGTGACTCCGACAGAAGCTGGCCTGTCAGGTAACGATTCCTCACGAACAACGCCGTAATTAAAACCCAAACACCACTTTTCCCTCTTTGAGCAACAGAACCGCATCAAAGGGCTTGCCCGCCTTGGACATAAAGCCCGTCAATTTTTCTGTTTTTCCGGTTTCCAAAAGGGACTTAATAGCGGCTGTATCTAGCTCTTTGCCGGCAATGCTTTTCCAGATCGTAAATGAACACTGCTTTTCTCGCCAATTGGCACAGCCAAAGGCCTTGGCATTCTCTACAATTCGGCCCTGACATAGCGGACAGTCCCAGGCCTGATCTGCTACCGCCTCAGGCATGAGAGAAACCGGCTTCAAGGCCGCTACTATTTCCCGCGCAAAGGTGGCTATTTCTTTCATATACGCTTCCCGAGAATAGGTCTTTGCGCGCATCATCGTGAGCTTGCGTTCCCATTCGCCGGTCATCTCTGGCGACACCAAGGACGGGTTCTGGATACAGTCGATGAGATACATGCCTTTTTCGGTAGGAATGAGACGGTTTTTTTGTTTGATGATATAGCCCACGCTCACCAACCGCTCCAGAATCTGTGCCCGGGTGGCAGGGGTCCCCAAACCACAATCTTTCATCGCCTCACGCAGCTCTTCGTCTTCGACCTGTTTACCCGCTGTTTCCATGGCGGCCAAAATGGAGGCCTCGTTGTGAAGCGATGGCGCTTTTGTTTTTTTGGTCTGCAATTCAGGCGGTTTATGACCAATGGCATCCCCTTCTGCCACCTTTGGTAGCAAGCCTTCTGCCTCACCTTTTTCGTCGTCTTTGTCGTCTTCATCTTTGAGATAGACCTGACGCCATCCAGGGTGGGTCATGATCACCCCATTGGAACGAAAACGGTCTTCCCCAAATTGGGACAAAATCTCGGTGGTATCTTTCTCACAATCTGGCAAAAACACAGCAATAAACCGCTTCAATATCAAATCCATGATCACCCGCTCTTCACGGTTGAGCTGCTCCAAACGAATCGGATTTTCTGTGGGAATGAGGGCATGGTGATCCGTCACTTTCGTGTCATCAAACACCCGTTTGGGATAGGTCAGCGTGCCAATCGCGTTTGCCCATTCTCCATAGGGCGGCATCTGTGACAGTGTGGCCAAGCGTTGGGCAATTTGCGGCTTCAAATCCTGAGACAAATACCTGGAAGAGGTCCTCGGATAGGTGAGGATTTTGTGTTTTTCATAGAGAGACTGGGCCAATTCTAGCGTCTTTTCTGCTGAAAACTTAAACTTTCGATTGGCCTCTTTTTGCAGTTCCGTGAGGTCATAGAGCAGCGGCGGGCTTTCTTTCTTTTGTTTTTGTACCAAGCTCAAAATCTGGCCAAGAGACACCGCAGTGACCCGAGTACACACTGCCTCGGCGTCTTTTTTGTCCAGCAGTCGGGACTCTCCAGCCGCATTCAGCCAACGGCCTTCAAAGATCCCATTGGCATGCAAAATGGGCAAGGCGACTTCATAAAACGTTTCAGAAGTAAAATCCCGATTGGCGATATATCGGTCCACGATCATTTTGAGTACCGGGGTCTGCACACGCCCTACGCTCATAATGCCCTGGTTGTTTTGACCAAAGCGCAGGGTGTATGCACGGGTAGCGTTAATCCCTATCAGCCAGTCTGCCTCTGAGCGGGAACGGGCGGAGTCATAGAGGGGTTCGTAGTCTTTTCCCGATTTGAGTTTTTCAAAGCCATCTCGAATAGCGGCATCGGTTTGAGAGGATATCCACAAACGCTGGATGGGTTTTTTACACCCAGAGATGGCATAGATATAGCGAAAAATGAGCTCCCCTTCTCGCCCCGCATCCGTCGCACAGATGATTTCCGTGGTGGTTTCTGCGTGAAACAGCTGGCTGATGGTATTGAGCTGCTTTTGCGCCCCATTGTCTAGGGAGGGTTCGATCTGAAAGGTCTCAGGAATAATAGGGAGCTGTGGGAAAACCCATTTTTTGAACGACGGGTCATAGCGATCGGGATCCACCAAGCGTACCAAATGACCAAAAGCCCATGTCACAGCGTAATTTTCGCCGAGAAAATAGCCGTCTTTTCGGTCTGAGAGCTTCAGAACTCTGGCGATATCTTTGGCCACACTGGGCTTTTCGGTGAGGATGATTTTCATTGAAAATAGAGTGTACCCCAAAGCAGAATTTTGACCAAGGCTACAGTCAATTATCCCGGTTCCAAAATATACCCATCCCAAAATGAAACCGGGAGCGGAAGCCTTTCCAAATCGCTGTGGTCACCTATAAGAATAGGCTCCCGACGCGATTTGAAATCCGGGTTTCATTTTGGAACGGGTCTATATTTCAAAAAAATAGTTGAAAGCAGCGGTGTATTCCTTTAGACTAGCTTCCCGATTCTTTGTTCCTAATGTTTAAAGATAGGCCGAGTTTAAGGTATCTTTAGGTAGCTATTTCGCCCCGTATGTGAGATTGAGAGGTTTTCTAAACAATGGTTGCATCGTCAGGTGAGGGGTTTCAGATTCCTCTAGAATTATTTGGCGTGGATATTTCCATCACAACTCCCGTAATTGTCATGTGGTGTGTTTCTCTGATCATTTTCTCTTTCCTTATGATCGCAAACCGTCGGCGCTCCTTTAGGCAGCTGGAAAGCTTTATTTTTAGCTTTGTGTCCGAGTCTTTTGGATCCAATCTTGACACCAAGCGACCCATTTGGTTCTCCTTTTTATTAACTCTCTTTTTGTTTGTTTTATTGAGCAATTTGACGGGTCTTCTTCCTGGGGCCTCTTCACCCATGGGGGATATCAATGTGACTGCGTCTTTGGCCGTTTTGGTATTTGTTATTTCCCAGGTGGCGGGTTTTAGGGCTCATGGTTTTTCGCATGTGACCCATCTGGTCCCTGCCGGTGTTCCGTGGGTGTTGGTTCCTTTTATCTTTGTCCTGGAAGTGATCAGTCAGTTTGCAAAGCCTTTTTCCCTGGCTATTCGTTTGTTTGCCAATTTATTTGCAGGACACGCGGTTTTGGGGATTTTTCTTTCACTGGTTGTGATGGCGCCTCATGTGGTGAAGGTTGCGCCCTTTTTTGGTGTGGTGATGTTGTCTTTTTTTGAGATTTTTGTTTCTTTTATTCAGGCTTTTATCTTTACGTACTTGGCATCGTTCTATATTAGTGACACTGTTAAGGGTGCTCACTAGTTCTTAAATTATAAAAAAACTTTTGTAGGAGGCAGTATTATGGAAGCGTTAGCAGCAGGTATGGCGATTGGTTTGGCAGCTTTAGGGGTTAGTTTTTCATTGGCGATAGTGTATTTCAAGACATTGGATAGCATTGTACGTCAGCCTGATTTAATTGCCCCTCTCCGTGTTTTGATGTTTATTGGTTTTGCGTTTATCGAAGCGATAGCTTTGTATGCGTTGGTTGTATCTTTCTCTTTGATTAGAGCCGCTAGCTAGTAAGCTTTTGGCCTTCGTCGGTTCTCTATTTTTGGGGAAGCGGCGAAGGCTTTTTTTTGTGGGGGGCTGTTGGAAAATGGTGTCGATGGGTTTTCTTTTCTGTTTCCCCGTAGCATTTTTCGACAGTCTCAAATCTCCGAGTCAGAGGAAAGTTAAGGTGAAGATGTTCTATGTTTGAGTTTACGAGCAGTACATTTTTCTGGTCTTCGGTTAATTTCGTGGTCTTGTTGTTTTTGGTTCACCGTTTTGCCTTGCCAGCGTTTTTTCAGATGGTGGACGAAAATGAATCAAATCGAAATCAGCTGTTGATCGATTTAGAATCTAAGGTAAAGTTGGCTGATGCTTTGATCAGTGACTATACCGCCAAATTGGCTGCGGCTGAACAAGAGGCCCAGTGTATTCTTGCGGATGCGCGTCATGCTGCGGATGCGCTTTCAGTAACGCTCGAGAAAGAGGCTCACGATAAAAAGCAGAAGCTTTTGGAGGGCGTTCATCAAGAGTTGGATTCAGAACGTCGAAAAATAGTTGCAGATATTCAGGCGCGTGCAACGGAGCTTATTACGTTGTCTACGGCTAGAATTATTGGAAAAGAGTTTTCTGTTTCTCAGCATGAGGCGGTTATTCGAGAAAGTTTGGCAGATTTTGAAAGGCAAGTATCCAGATGAGTGCAGCTCTTCTTGATATTGATTATTCAAAGCTCTATTCTTTGGCCGGTCAGCGTTCTGAAACTTCGAGGTTGACGCAGAATATGTATTTTTTAGATCAATTGTTGTCAAAAAATTATGATGTTCGTTATTTGTTGGGCCTTGGCGATTTTCCGGTTGCGCAACGTATTCAGACGTTGTTAGAAATACCGGGGTTTCATCCTTCTGAGACATTTGAAGAACTCCTGGCTTTGATTTTGGTGCACCATCAGATTGTATTGTTTCATATCGTGTATGAGAGATTTATATCTGATCTTGTAACGAATCATGGTTTTTCTGTTGTTGAAGCTGTTTTACCTGTGGAGGTGGCATCTTCTTTTTTAGAAGAAGTATCTGCGACGCTTCAGCGTTCATTGGGAAAGAAAGTCATACTCAAAACCCGTGTAGACGAAACCTTGGTTGGAGGCGTTGTTTTGCGTTTACCTGACGGTAAAATTTTTGATTATTCCTATAAAAAACAGATGTGCGATTTCAAATCTTATGTGATGGAGAAAGGTTTATCATGAGTTACGATCCAGCTGCCATTTCGACCTTAATTCGCAATCGTCTGGAAAGTTTTCAATCAAATACTACTGTTGAAGAAGTGGGTTTGGTTGTTGAAACTGCCGACGGTATTGTGCGTGTATCGGGTCTTCCAAACGCTATGTTAGGTGAGATGATTGCTTTTCCTAACGGTATTTTTGGTATTGTTTTTAATTTGGAAGCCGATCATCTTGTTGTTATTATTTTGGGTAAAAAAACAGCGGTAACCATTGGGGATACCGCCAAATGTTCTGGCCGTATTATGGAAGTTCCCGTAGGAAAAGCCCTGCTTGGCCGTGTGGTCAATGCTGTTGGCGAGCCTATCGATGGCAAGGGGCCTGTTGCCTCTACGGGTGTTCGTCCTGTAGAAACAAAGGTCCCTGGTGTTTTGGACAGATCTCCAGTGGAAGAGCCGATGCAGACCGGCTATAAAATTGTGGATGCGTTGATTCCGATTGGTCGTGGCCAGCGTGAGCTGATCATCGGAGACCGTCAGACAGGTAAAACGACGCTTGCCATTGATACCATTATTAATCAAAAGGGTGCGGGTGTTGTTTGTATTTATGTAGCAATTGGTAAAAAATCCTCTTCGGTTGTCGAGGTCTTGGAAACATTGACCAAGGCTGGCGCGATGGCATACACCATTATCGTGGATGCCTCTGCAGATGACCCCGCGTCTATGCAATACTTGGCCCCTTATTCGGGTACCGCTATTGCGGAAGAATTTATGTATGCTGAGAAACAAGATGTTTTAATTGTGTATGATGATTTGACCAAACATGCAAATGCGTATCGTCAGATTTCATTGCTTTTGAAGCGCCCTCCTGGTCGGGAGGCTTTCCCTGGCGATGTGTTTTATTTGCACTCTCGGTTGCTAGAGCGTTCGGCGCGGTTGTCTCAGGAATTGGGTGGCGCGTCTATCACGTCTTTGCCTATTGTTGAAACACAGCGTGGTGACGTTTCTACCTATATCCCAACCAACGTCATCTCGATTACAGATGGCCAGATTTTCTTACAAGGTGACTTGTTTTATGCGGGTTTTAGACCTGCGATTAATGCTGGGATTTCTGTTTCACGGGTAGGGGGTAAGGCGCAAACAGCAGCTATTCGTAAGCTATCTGGTAAATTACGTTTGGAGCTGGCTCGTTTTCGTGAAAAAGAATCCTTCACCGCTTTTGCCTCTGAGCTTGATGAAGAAACACAATTGCAGCTGAAACGAGGGACCATCCTTGTAGAAATTTTAAAACAAGGAATTCACGTGCCGATGCCTGTAGAAGAGCAGGTTCTGAGCATTTATCTGGCAACGTCTGTTCTCATTGAGAAATTAGACTTGTCCAAGGTCAAAGCTTTTGAAATGGCTTTGTTAGCAAAAGTCCGTAGTGAAGATCAATCGTTATTAGAAGAAATCAGAAGCTCTAAGAAGTTTACTCCGGATTCAGAGACAAAATTGCGTTCGCATATCCAGGCTTTGCTGGATGGCGCTTTTAAAGGATAGTCGTTCATGTCTGATCTAAAAGGTAGAATCCAAGGTCTTCAAAGCATTCATAATATTACATATGCAATGCAAATTGTGACCATTTCACGCTTGAAACGTATTATTTCAGGTATGGGGCGTATTAAAGATGCCTATGGGGAAGTGCAAACAGGTTTGAAGTATCTGGTGAGTGAAAAAAAAGAGTATTACAACCGTTTGGTCCCACGTTCTGCTGACCAAGAGACAAGGCCTTTGGTGCTTCTTTTCTTTTCGAACCGTGGGTTCTGTGGGGCCTATAACACGGATTTGATGCACGCAGCCGTTAAACTATTGGCCGAGAGAGGATTGACTTTTGGCCAGGTTGAGGTTGCTTGCTTTGGAAAAAAAGGTCCTGATATCTTGCGTCGTATGAAAATAACCCCTGTTTTGACAGGCGTTTCTGCCAAAGATATTTTTAATCTGGAAGAGATTAAAACCTTGTATACAAAGGTCATGGCGATGGCTGCTTCAGGGAGGCCTGTCTATGCGGTATATTTTAATTTCAAATCTATTACATCGCAGCATTTGGATTGGCAGTCTTTTTTTCCGCCATCTACGGATGACTTTCCCAGTTATGAGAAGTCTGTATTGGAAGTGCCGTATCATCTGGAGCAAACACAGGATGATATGTTTAATGATCTGTCTGACAGATATTATTTTCTCAAATTTCTGTATTTGTTTCGGTCTGCGTCCAGTACGGAATTTAGTCAACGCTTTCTTCTCATGAAGAGTGCTGTTGATAATGTTAAAAGTCTGTCTTCGGAACTCAATTTGGAGCTCAATAAACAGCGTCAAGGTAAAATCACACAAGAGGTCTCTGAAATTATCAGTGCCTTTAAAGTATTACAGAAAACACGGTGAGGGAGAATAAAACCATGAGCCAGAATTTTGGTCGTGTTGTACAGGTTATTGGACCGGTTATTGATGCGGAATTTCCGCCGGATGCTATTCCACGTGTTCGGACCCGTTTGGAGATCACGCAAGATCTTGGTAATGGGCAATCCATCCACGTGGTTGCTGAAGCCGCTATGCAGCTTGAGGGTAATGTTGTTCGGTCTATTGCGATTACCCCTACAGAGGGTATCAAACGTGGGATGCCAGTTTTAGATACCAAGCAAACCTTAACTGTCCCTGTTGGGGAAGGCACTTTGGGGCGTCTTTTTAACGTGTTGGGAGAGCCTCTTGATAAAAAAGGACCTCTTGAAAATGTGACTTACATGAGTGTACGTCGGGATGCGCCACCGTTTGAAGTCATTCAGGTAGATAACGAAGTTTTTGAAACAGGGATTAAAGTTATTGACTTGGTTGCGCCTTATATTAAGGGTGGTAAAACCGGGCTTTTTGGTGGTGCCGGTGTAGGTAAAACCGTTATTATTATGGAATTGATTCATAATATGTCGAAGCACCACGGTGGTACGTCAGTCTTTGCCGGGGTTGGTGAACGTACCCGTGAAGGGAACGATCTTTGGGCGGAGATGGCTGAGTCTGGGGTTGTAGACAACACCGTATTGCTATTCGGTCAAATGGGCGAATTGCCAGGTGCGCGTCAAATCGCAGGCTTGGCGGCATTGACACAAGCGGAGTATTTCCGGGATGTCAAAGGTCAAGACGTTTTGTTCTTTTTGGATAATATTTTCAGATTTGTACAAGCCGGTTCTGAAGTATCCACCCTGTTGGGACGCATGCCTTCTGCGGTAGGGTATCAACCTACGTTGAATGCTGAAGTGGGCCGTTTTCAAGAACGTATTGTATCGACGAACAAAGGCTTTATTACCTCTATTCAAGCGGTGTATGTCCCTGCTGATGACATTACAGACCCTGGTACAGTTGCTATTTTTAGTCACTTGGATTGTTCTACGGTGTTGTCTCGTAAAATTTCAGAGATTGGTATTTACCCAGCGGTCGATCCTTTGGCGTCAACCTCTCGTGTTATGGATCCCGCTTATGTTGGGGCACGTCACTATGGTATTACCAAAAAAGTTTTGGAAATCTTGCAACGCTACAAAGAATTGCAAGATATTATTTCTATTTTGGGTACCAGTGAATTGTCTGAAGAGGACAAGCAAATAGTAAGCCGCGCACGTAAGGTTCAGATGTTTATGTCGCAGCCCTTTTTTGTTGCGGAAGTTTTCACTGGAATGCCTGGGCGTTATGTGAAACTAGAAGACACGCTCTCTGGTTTTGATGGTATTTGTGAAGGCAAATATGACCATATTCCTGAGCAGGCTTTCTACATGAAGGGCACTATGGAAGAGGTTTTGGAAACCTATGAAAAAACTAAAGCTTAACTTGAGGCCTTTAGAGGGTCTTGCTGTTTCGGTGGATGCAGACACGATCTATATTCATGACGAAGATAGTCGTATCTGTCTTGTTCCTGATGCATCACGTCAGATGGCCCTTCTCAAGGGGGGTCATCTGGTCGTCGTTCGGGATGGACAGACGGATGCGCCTATCTCGTATGGAGAATCTTTTATGCGATTTGATTCGGCTGTTTGTAATATCAGTGTGTTTGGCTAATGTCGTTTTTGATTCGTTTTTGGGATGTTGTTCGTCATCTAGACGCACATATTGTATGGCTCGTTGCACACTATGATGGCTGGGCCTATCTCATTTTGAGTCTGATTGTCTTTTTGGAGAATGGGGTTGTCTTAACACCCTTTTTGCCCGGAGATTCGCTGATTTTTATTTGCGGAAGTCTGGCGGCCAAAGGCTCTCTTCATCCTGTATGGTTGAGCGTTTTTCTTATTATTTCTGCTACCTTGGGTGCTTTTTTTAATTATGCGGTGGGTCATTTTGCCAAGCCCTATCTCGCGAATGGGAAGTTGTCCTTGATTCGTCCTTCCTATATCAAAAAAACGAGCGACTATTTTGATCGTTATGGTGAAATCACCATAGGCATTGCGAAGTTTCTGCCGATTGTCAGGACCTTTGCCCCTTTTCTGGCGGGTGTGTCGCAGATGCCCTTTTGGACCTTTGCTATTTACAATATTTTAGGCTCTGTGGTCTGGATTTGTTTTTTTGTGGGAACCGGATTTTATTTTGGCAACATTCCGATCATAAAAGACAATTTGATGGTCGTCGCCTTTGGAATCGTCTCTATTTCTGTTTTGCCTGTGATATGGCAACTGTTT
Source organism: bacterium (assembly GCA_947502965.1). Lineage (GTDB taxonomy): Bacteria > Margulisbacteria > Marinamargulisbacteria > SXXA01 > SXXA01 > M30B43. The sequence goes on from CANNCG010000002.1 coordinate 23,590, forward strand.
AGGCCCTCACGGGTAGGCTGACAGATACGCATTGCGTCTTGTGGTTATAACGTTTTAGCATGTTCCGGATGAAAAACCCACGCCTAGGGGTGCTTCTTGTTTTAGGGCTTTTGTATTTTCCCCTTATTTTTTTCGGATTTGGTAGTGATACAGATCTGAGATTACTGGTGGATGCTGTGTCCAGGATGTGGGAAACCGGTGTGTATATCCCAAATAGAAACCCGGGATATCCTGTTTACGAGGGACTCGCAAGCGTTGTCTTGGGACTGACAAAGTCTGCGGTTTCTTTGAACTTTTGCAATTTTGTTTTTATGCTGGTGGCTGTGTTTCTTTTTGGAGAAATATGGACAAAAATGAAGCTCTCCCATGTATGGCTATGGATGTTTGTTTTGGGTGCTTCTCCCTTTATGGCGATTCACGGGACATCCGCCATGGACTATATGTTGGCGCTGTTTCTTGTGTTGTTGGGTTTTTGGGCCCTTATTAGCTATGAATCAGGCCGACGATTGTTGCTGCTTGTGACCGTGCTGACCTGGTCATTGGCGATAGGGTGTCGCTTTGCTTCGTTTTTTGTTCCTTTGGCACTTTTGGGCGTTGGCCTATGGGGACGCTATCCCAAATCTTGGCACGGCTATCTGGTGGTAGGCGGTTCTATTTTTTTTGGTTTTGCGTGGTATCTCTTGCCTTTTTGGGCATCTGGAGGAAATTTTTCTTTTTTGCAAGCGCAGATGTCGGATGTTTGGCCCGTATGGGCGTATCCTGTGCGTTGGGTGTATAAAAGTGTTTATTTTTTGGGCCCAATGACATGTATGGGCGTTGTCTGGACATTGGTTCCCCAGCGGCATATTTTTTTGAAAACATGGGCGCATACCCATGTGGCGTCATATGAATTCCGTTTTTCTGTCTTGGTAATTATATTCTTCTCGCTACTTTATCTGCGGTATCCTTTTGAGAAAGCCTATTTGTTGCCCGCTTGGCCTTTTTTGCTGTTTATGTTGGGGTACTTGTCTCAAAAGCGCCTTCTGTTGCCCATTTTTTTGTGTCTGACACAACTCTTTTATGGCTGGGGGTACGATGTGCAGTTGATGAAGCCAGATGTGCCAAATCGCGCTAGGCATGCCACCGTAGGGGTGTATGTTTTGCCGGGTATGGTACGTGCGGATATCGTGGAGAGAAAAAAGCTCATGATAGAGCCACTGTTTGCACCTTATTTGCCCTAATGGGTGTCGTTAAATTACTCACGTGGAATATTGGCTTCGCTGGCGGCCGTTATGGTTTGGAAGGCCAGGTGGGGAGTCGGTCTGAGGTGATGCAGCGATTGTCAGGTATGGCGGATGTTTTGTCGGATGTGGGCGCGGATGTGGTCTGTCTACAAGAAGTAGACCGTTGTTCTAAGCGGTCTTTCTATATTGATCAGATTGACTATTTATCAAAGCGTGCAGGATATCCGTATGCCGCCTTTGTCCAAACTTGGCTATCTTTTTGGGTGCCTTATCCTGTTACTTGGCGACTAGATCGCCAGTTTGGACCTATGGATGCTGGGCAGGTAGTTTTGTCTCGATATCCCATCACTTGGCATGCGCATGTGACCCATGAGAAACCGCATTCAAGGTCAGGATTGTTTAAGTATTTTTATTTGGACCGTGTCTCTCAAATGGTGTCTATACGCATGCTTGGACAATTCGATTTTTGTATTGGACATGTGCATTTTGAGGCTTTTGATGTGCAGGCGAGGGTCCAACAGGCAGGGGTCTTTTCTGCAATGACCAAAGCCTGGGCCAATCAGGTTTCTCCTATGGCGATATGTGGCGATTTTAATGCGATGCCACAGTCCCCGCATCCGGTATATCACTTTCCTGATGAGCCCAAGCTTTCGTATGCAAAAGACGCTACTTTGGCGCTTTTTTCTGGTGACGGCTTTGTTTCTGCTGGGGTGGGGCACGCCTACGATGATTATCCTTCCCACGCACCCAATCGGCAGCTCACCCATGTGTTTTATGCGAAAGAGATTTCGGACGTGTCCTACAGCCTATTGCAAACAGGCGGGTTGTCAGACCATTTGCCGGTGTTGATTCAGTATACCCATCCCAAAATGAAACCGTGACCGGGTGCCTATCCTAGCTTGAAACGGGGTGGAAGTGGGATCGAAAGGGCTGGCCCCCCCAAGCCGCTCTCACCAGCGTACCGATGACATGATGAGATCTGAAGCGTTCGCCGTTGTGTGCCCTGTGTGCTAATCTACGTTGTGTAAAGACAGCACATGACAGCCAATTGTTTTGCCACCGTTTGAACACCAGATTCTTTTTGGGAGAGATGTCGGACAAAAGCGATAAAGCCTGTTTGATGTTGATTATTACTGTAACCGAGGAGCTTCTATGTCTAAATTGATGATATCTGTTTCGGGAATGCGGGGCGTGGTGGGGGATAGCTTGGATCCGCTACTTGTTTTAAAAATGGGAAATGCGTTTGGCCGTTGGGTGGGAAATAGAACGGTTATTGTTGGGGGGGATACGCGCCCTTCTCATGCCATGGTAAAGTCGGCGATTGTGGCTGGATTGACCAGTGCCGGGGCATCGGTCATTGATATTGGCATTGTGCCGACGCCTACCGTACAACAGGCGGTTCGATTTCATGGTGCGGCTGGTGGTGTTGTCGTGACAGCTTCGCATAATCCTGAGCAATGGAATGGGATTAAACTCATGAATGCTTCCGGGTCTTTTTTAGAACCAGCAGAATACACAGCCGTGATGGCAGCGTATGCAGATACTTTTTTAGAAAACAAAGGCTGGAACGGTGTGGGGCTTGTCCAAACAGATTCCGAGTCTATTTCTCGGCATGTGGATGTGATTATGGACGCGTTGGATTGTCGTGGATTGGCGGATTCAAAGTTGCGTGTTTTGGTAGATGTAAATCATGGTGCGGGTGCTGTGGCGGATCCCATTCTTTTTGAGAAATTGGGGATGCAAGTTTCTTTTTTAGAGGCCGCACCGGATGGTCACTTTGCGCATGAGCCTGAGCCGCTTGAAAAAAACCTATCGGCGTTGTGTGCGGCCATGCGTTCTGGAAACTATGACATTGGGTTTGCCCAAGATCCCGATGCGGATCGTTTGGTGATTGTCGATGAAAAAGGCCACTTCATAGGGGAAGATTATTCTTTGGGCTTGTGTATTGATTATATTTTGAAAACAGTGGGGGGTGCTTCGCCTCAGGTTGTGGTCAATTTATCCACCTCTCGGGTCATCGAAGATATCGTCACCCGCTATGGCGGAACGGTAACCTACACCAAAATAGGGGAAGCCCATGTGACGCAAGGGCTAAAAGAGTTGCAGGCTGTAGTGGGTGGTGAAGGGAATGGGGGGGTTATTTATCCCAAGGTAGGCTGGGGGAGAGACAGTCTTGTCGGCATGGTAATTGCCTTGAAGTATTTGGCCGAATCAGGCCGCTCTGTTTCTGAGATAGTGGCCACCTATCCGCGATATGTGATGTTGCGGGAAAAACAGGCCTTGGCAACCTCAGAAGCCCTCCACAACCAATTGGACATGATGAAAACTGTTTTTTCTGATGGGGTTTTAGATGTGCAGGATGGGGTAAAGGCGATTTTTCCAAATTCCTGGATTCATTTGAGGCCTTCCAATACCGAACCCATCGTTCGTATTTTTGTAGAAGCACCGACCGCAGATGCGGCACATAGTTTATTAGACAGGGCGATGTATGCGTAATTTTATTTTGGGTATGCTCATGATGGTGGGCGTTTTTTCGGGACTGTGGGCGCAGGAACTAAAAATAACCTCTTCCCCCAATCCTGTAGCACCCGGTACGAATGTGCGGGTTACGGTTCAGAGTGGGTTTATCCTAGATACCCCCTATGTGGGGGTTTTTGATAGAACCGTGTCTTTGCAAAAAGTGGGGGAACGGTTGTATACCGTGTCTTTTTTGATACCAGCCACAACGAAGCCTGGTCTCATTCAGTCCTATCTCTCTTTTAATGCTACGGCTAAAAAAGGATTGCGTGTTCCTTTTCAGTTTGAGGTATCAGGGCCCAAAAAAGACACGATATCTGGCATTGAATCTCGTGGATTTGTACTCAAAACAGACCCCTTGGAGGAATCCAATATTAAAATCGATGCGTTGGAAGACAGTGTCAAAAAGTTGCAGATAGAGCGACAGTCTCTCAAAAAACAAATAGAAACTACCAAAAAAGATTTGGAGAAATTGAAAAATACACCAAGGACAACCTCAAAACAGTTTGCTCAAAAAGAAGAGGCGCTGCAGTCCTTGGATCGGCAATTGGTCAATCGTGAAAAAAACCTGCAAACAGCCCAAACTCAGTACCAAAAACAGCTAGAAGACCTGGTCTCCAGGGAAACGGCTCTGGGTGCGAAGGAGGCGGATTTACGTCAACGCGAAGCGGAATTGGCAAAAGAGAGAGAATCGGTTTCCAGACAGGTGAAGGACGTTTCGATCAAGCAAGAAGCCTTGGAAACGCAAGAATCTGATTTGGCGCAGCGTAAAAAGCTTACGGATGCCGAAGAAGTGGCCTTGCGTATGCAAAATCAAAAATTAAAAGAGATGCAGCTACAGCTTTCTCAGACGACCTCTTCGCTCACCTCTGAAAAAGAGTTGTTGGCAGAGAAAGAAAAAGATTTGCAATTGCTACGTAAAAAATTGGGTGAAGAAGATACTGGCGTCAAAGCGCGTGAGCAGGAGCTCAACCGTCAGCGTGATGAAATGGCTAAGAAGAATGCCGACTTAATGGCCTTGACTAGCCAAGTCCAAAAAGAAAAAAAACTCATATCAGAATCGGAAGTGGTCTTCAAAAGACGCCTACAAGAAGTAGACCTTGTGGCCAAGCGATTGTCTACAGAGCGCCAGGTTTTAGACGATAGACAGGACAAAATTCAAGAGAGGGAAACCGCGCTTAAATTGGAAGAAGAGAGGCTCTATGCGCAAATAAGACGCTTGTCTGCACGGGATGAGCAACTCAAAACCATTGAAAAAACCCTCAGAGAAGAAGAGGAGGCCATTCAGCGTCAGCAAATTACACTCACGCAGCAACAGTCTCAGCTAAGCGAAAAAGAAGCTGATTTGAATAAAATTCAGCAGGATATTTCGTCTCAAAACATGTCTTTGCAACGTTTGATGCAAGATGTGCAGATAGACCGTGTGACCCTGACCTCTCAAGCCGTAACCATTAAAACAGATAAAGAACTATTGCGCCAAAAGGAAGCAATGTTGATACAGGAACAGAAAACGCTGCAAGCGCAACAGACCAATACACAGGCCTTAGAAGACTCTTTGGCCAGGCGAAAAAAAATTTTTGAAAAAGAATTAAATGCATCCAAAATGCTACAGGACCAAGATCGTCAGCAATTGGAGCTACAACGCAAAGAGATAAACGCATTGGATCTTGAATCGCGGGAGTCCAAGCAGCGATTGGCCACTATTTCTGCTGAGCAATCCCAAAGAGAACGCAGTATTCGTCAGGCCCAGTCTGAGCAATCTTCCCGAGAAGTGGCATTGGGACAGCGTATGCGAGATCTGGAGAGCAAAGAATTTCAAATTGAAACCCTGAGAAAAGATGTTTATGACAAATACATGGCCTTAGACGCGCTCAAAACTTGGGTGGATGATCGGACCTATGCATTACAAGAAGCCTATGCTTTGGCACAAAAAGACAAATCAGTAAATACAGCTGCTTTTCAAGATCAGTTTCAAAAGTTGGAGCGCTTGACACGGATGTTGCAACACCGAACCAGTTCCTTGCTGGAAATTAACAAGGCGCTCAATCAGCAAAACGAGGCTTTGGAGATTGAAATTCAAACGGTGGTACCCACAGAGTCTCAATTTATTATAACCCCGTATTTGGGTTATCGGTCTTTTTCTGATACCAAAATTAAAAATGGGGCAAATATAGGCCTCAAATTGATGGGTTCCTTTAGCCGTGATTGGGGGGTTGATACAGGGATTGGGTGTGTTCCAACTTTGGAAAACGGTAAATCACAGTTGGTGTATACGGTAGATTTTTTATTTTCCAGGCATCTGGCGACAATAAGTCGTTTTCGTTTTTTTGGGTTGGCAGGTATTGGCGGGCGTATCGCTTCGTCGGCAGCGATGGGCATGTCGGCAGGTCTGGGTATTCGAAATCCTTTGTCTGAAAATACAGCTGCGGATTTAGATATTCTCTATGGGCCTGATTTCTTAGTGCGTTTGGGTATTGATATGCGCTTGCGTTTTGACGAACGCAGGGTATCCCGTGGGCTTGGATTGGATGTCCCCTCTGTTTCTCCTGTGGCGACGACGTCTGGGAGTGGTATTGATGTGTTGTTGCGTGTGCCATCCTCGCGCTATCAGACGTCTATTGTCCGGCCTGTTCTGCAGGATTCCGTCACACATTGGTCCTCTGATGACGCGGCCTTGTCGGGTGCATTTGGGCTGTTGGAGTTAATCCCGGTTCAAGATGCCAAAGATACCTATCTTTTTTTTCCTTCTAAAACACTCTCTCTCTTAGAGGGTGTCAAACTATTAATGAAGGCAACCTACTTGCCGAAGATGGTGGCAGACGAATCCTTGCCTATTTCATTCACCATTGTAGATTTGCCGGGGGTAGAATACCTGACAAAGGTGTGGGTTGAAGATGAATTGGGGAATCAGATCCATGTGTTGCTAGACGGTGAGTCCCGTGGGGTGGGTGATTTTTCTTTGCAATGGGATGGTTTAAATGCGGAGGGTAATAAGATTCCTTCTGGTAAATATAGTGTGAAGGTATCCTTGCTAGACAAGGTGGATAAACGGGTTGTGGTGAGCGCCCAGTCCGTAGTCACAGTATTGGAGCGAGGCTCTTTTGATTGGGACTTTTCTGCGGCAAGAGAGACTTTGTTTGCGGATATCCCACCCACCCACCCCGATAGACCGATCATTAATGCATGGATGGCCTTGGGTAATACGGCGATGGTCATGAAAAGCAGTAGTGATGTACTCAAAACAGAAAATCAAACATTTTTTGGGCCTTCTCAGCCCATGACACGTATTGCATTTGTCATGGGGTTGAGTCGGTCTTTGGCGTATTTGGGAGCGAAGAGTTATACGATTCCAGATCTGTCGCCTTATTCAGATGTGAGCGCGCTTCCCAGAGAGATTCAAGAGCCTATTGGTCTTTATATTTCGGAACTTGATTATGGTGGCGATGATCAACGCCGTTTGCGGTTGTATGATCCCATTACACGGGCGGAGGCGGTTACTTTGTTAGGTCGTTTTTTACGTTGGCAGAGCAAGCGTTTTGAGTTTTTACTTCCATGAGTATTTTAAAAAAGCTTAAAACTATTTTAGTAATTGGGCGTCCCAATGTGGGGAAATCCACCCTTATTAACCGGATTTTGGATGCCCCCCGTGCCATTACCCAGGATACGCCTGGCGTTACCCGAGATGTGGTGCGGTATATGGCCTCTTTTAAAGGCCGTCCCTTTACACTATTGGACAGTGCAGGTGTTTTTTTTGATTTGTCAGATGCGGGTTTTTTGCAGACGGAGATAGAGGCACGTGTGACGGCTGCCATCAAAGAGGCGGACGGCATTGTGTGGGTGACGGATGGGGCCTTTGGGGTGCATCCTGTTGAGGAGGCAATTGCCCATCGTTTGCGCGGGGTGTCTTCGCGGGTCGTGATCGCGGCCAATAAATGTGACAATGAGATGATGTCTCATGCGGCACACGCCTTTTATGAGCTGGGTTTTCCTGAGGTTTTGCCTGTTTCGGCCATGCACGGCCATGGGGTTGAGGCCTTGCTCCGTGAGGTGTTGGGAAATACCCTTGCCAAGGGGGATGACACGGTTTCTTGGCCACGTATCGCGGTGATAGGGCGTCCCAATGTGGGGAAATCGTCTCTCTTGAATGCCTTGACGGGGCGGGATTTGGCCTTGGTACACAATACGCCTGGTACAACCCGAGACCCCATAGAATGCCCTATTCTCATTGACGAAAATCCTTATGTTTTAATAGATACCGCAGGATTGCGTCGGCAGGCCAAGATGGAAGATGAGATTGAATACTATTCTTCGATAAGGGCAACCGGTGTTTTGACCCGTGCAGATGTTGCGGTGGTGGTCATCGATGCCAGCGATTTCCTGGTGGATCAGGACAAGCGTGTATTGCAGTTGGTCTTGGAATCCCAAAAGCCCTTTGTGCTTTTTGTTAATAAATGGGATCAAACAGACCGTAGTCATGAAACTCGGCAGCGCTTCTTGGATGAAGCCCACCGGTTGTTTCCCCGTTTGGCATATTTTCCGACCATTTTTGGATCTGCAACATCTTCTATTCATTTGTCTCAATTGAAGCAGCGCCTCAATGCTTTGGTAGCGCAGCGTGATTTTCGTGCGCCGACGCCCGAAGTCAATCGTTTTGTTCAAGACGTTTTGCGCCGTTTGCAGCCACCCACGATGTCAGGGGGGGCGTTGACGATTTATTTTGGCACGCAGACCACGTCGTCTCCGATGCAATTTGTATTTTCGGTTAACCGAACAAAAGGCATTCCAGAAGCCTATATCCGGTTTTTAGAACGTCGTTTGCGGGCACACTTTCCTGAATTGGAAGGTCAAAGCGTCGACATTGTGTTCAGAAGCCATCGTAGCGATTCAGATATGCCCGGTACACAAAAACGCAAAAGACCTCAAAAAGCGAAATCCTAATGGTGGGGTATCGGGTTTTGTTTATGGGGTCTCCGGTATTTGCGGTACCCGCATTGTCAGCCCTGATGTCCCACCCAAAGACAGCGGTGGTGGCGGTGGTGACGCAGCCTGATCAACCCAAGGGGCGGGGGAAAAAACCCGCTCCAACACCCGTTAAGCTCGCGGCAGAGGCGAAATCTATCCCTGTGTTTACACCATGCGCCAAGCGTGAGTTGTTGCGTGTTGTTGCGCATATTCGCCCAGACCTCATTGTGGTGGTGGCCTATGGGCGTATTTTGCCAGCAGCCATTACAGACCAGTATGTCTGTGTAAATGTGCATGGTTCTCTTTTGCCACACTACAGAGGGGCATCGCCGATTCATACCGCCTTAATGGCAAACGACCAACACACAGGCGTTACGCTTATTCGCATGAATGCCAAAATGGATGCAGGCGATATTCTTTTGCTTTCTGAGACAGCTATCTTTCATAACGATTTTTTTCAAACCCTTCACGATCGGTTATCGCTGATGGGTGGTGATATTTTGCATTCTTTTTTAGACAATGTAGACCTGCATTTGGCCAATGCCTATCCCCAAGTGGACGCCGCTGTGAGCTATTGTCAAAAGCTGTTTCCCGAAGATGCTTTACTGAGCGCAGACAGGTCTCCAATTGAAAATTGGGGAATTATACGGGCATTTTCGCCAGTCCCGGGGGCCTATGTTGTGGAATCCGGGAAACGGATCAAAATTTTAGAAGCAAGGTTAGAAGACAATGGCTTGGTGCCTGTCACCGTAAAGCCTGAAGGGAAAAATAGCATGTCTTATGCCGACTATCAGCGGGGAAAAGGCACCCTTTCTTTTTTTAAGAGGCCTCAATAGGCCCTCCTGACGCAGGTGGTTGGCCAAGCGCTCAACGAACTCCATACTGCCGCACCAAAAAGCGAGGCCCTAAAATGAAGCTCAAATCAAAAGCGGCGAGTGGTTATGCGAAACCACGAGTTGAAAAGTACGGGGTATTGGCCAGACGAATGACACTTGATCGCTTGTCAAAACCGGCCATGCTTGAAACAATACCATCCCTATGAGTCTCAAATACCCACTTCCCCGTGGCACACGCGATATATTACCCGAAGAAATGCCCTTTTGGCATCACGTCGAAGATACCGCCAGGTCTATTTTTAGCGCCTATAATTACCAAGAAATCAGAACCCCTATCTTTGAGCTAACAGAACTCTTTGAACGTGGGATAGGCGATGGCACCGATATCGTCGAAAAAGAGATGTACACCTTCACCGACAAAGGCGAACGACGGCTCACCCTGAGACCTGAAGGAACCGCCCCCATTGCCCGTGCCTATCTCCAGAATGGCCTGGGAAAAAAAGAGCCCCAATCCAAACTCTATTATTGTGGTCCCATGTTTCGCTACGAACGCCCCCAAGCCGGCCGTTACCGTCAATTCTATCAAATCGGGGTAGAAAACAT
>CANNCG010000003.1 GCA_947502965.1 bacterium
TTGCAAAGGAGCTGATCATTAGATAGAACAGGCTATGGAAATATGGAAAACTTCAGAGCAAGTTTCCCACAGTTCCACAGCCACGACGACGACGAATTTTATATCTCTTTTTTTTAGAACTTTGGTCCACCGTTAGGGGGCAAGCTCAAATTTCACAGTTCCTACTCAAAAGAAAAAATGATGAAAAAATAAAAACCAGCAAATTTGATCAAAAATTTGATGACAACGAAGATAGCGAGAACGCCTCTAGTAGCTCACCCCATAATAAACCGTCTTTCCCAACTCAATGAGTACCGTCTCCGCCATTTCGGCATGCCGCCACCATGTCTCAGGATCTACCCCATCGTCACTGCCTTGGACAAACAGGTGCATGTCTGTCGGCAATACATCCCGAAAGGTCCTGTATGACCGTGCAGTATGAAAGCGAGAGGTCACCAGCAAGACGCGACGTGCATGCATGGCCTGCAATATAGGCAAGCTCCCCGTCGCATTGGTTTGGGTACTCAGGGCCGCGTCTTCGATGAGAATATTCTCTGAAGGCACCCCCAAAGATACCGCATAGTCGGCCATCATAGCGGCCATCGAGGTGTCAAAAAAAGGCCCCCCGGTCATCAGTATACGGGGGGCTACCCCCGCATGATAGAGACGAACCCCCTCCCGAACACGGTCGCCAGTCGAACCCGCCAATACCACAATGACATCGGCACGGTCCGTCGGACGCGCTGTCACCAACACCGAAAAAACAGCCCGCATCCCAATCGGAAAAAAAATGAGACCCCCGATACTAATAAACAGGACAGACAACGCGGCATAAAAAAGGCGTTTAGGCTTGGGCATCATCCAAATTTACCGTTTCCGCAACACCGCTATTTTGGCCTGGCGTTCTTCATATTTGGTTTGCAAATAGGTTTCCAAGACGCTTAGCTCCGTTTTGATCCCGGCCACTTCCGCCCGTAGGGAAACCACCTCGCCCAAACGCGCCCCTATATGTTTGTTTGCAAACGACATACCGACAATCGCATTGACCGTAGATTCCCCCGCGGCATCCGTCGCCGTCCATGCCTGCCCAATAATTTGAGCCGGATTGACAACCAACGACGCCGTAATCGCAACCGCTGTCCCATCCTGAAACCCTGACGCGATGAGATAATCTCCCGCACGTACCACGCCACGAACACGTACCGGCACCTGCCCCATAAAGGCCACCAAGCCAAAGGCATTTAGCTGTTCAAGGCCAGGAAAATTACCCGCCACAATAGGCCGCGAGCTGATCACACGCACACTGCGGGCCCCTGCCGTCGCACGTGACACCTGGCCATTGAAAACACCGACCACATCGCCAGGTCTCAAATTTTCAGCAGAAATTTTGGGTAAATACTCCGCATAATCCGCCTCAGGCGACGCAAACTGTACGCCCCCAAACCCATCCATTTCAATGGAGCCCAATACCGTAGGCTTATATCCTAAAGTACGCACCTTTGTCGTATCCTTATGAATAAACGTCATGAAATTAGCATCCGTTGCGGTACCATAATTCACCAAGGCCATATTTTGCGAACTCCCCTTTGACACGATGAGCACGGTATGCGAAAAAGGCGTCCTGGGATCGATACCCGTCATAGAGGGCCCCCCCTCTGCCTCACTACGCCGGACCACGTGCAATCCAGCCGCAGGCGACGTGGTCCCGATCCCCACACCTGCGCGGATAGGCAACTCCGTCAGCACCGTGGTGTCATTGGGATTGACGTATCCAAAAACAGACACCGTAAACCCTGTTTTCAAAGACGTCCCCTCTCCCCAATTGACCAAGTTTGCAGCCACAAAACTTGATTTTTTGGGATATGTATCTACGATCAACTTGGAACTGGGGTTGGGCGAGGTTGTGCTCGTTTCGCCGATATTTATCCGTAGCTCTGAAATCGCATTACTGCGGTTATAGCGTCCCATAAAATACTCATGCGTATTGTCACTATTCCCATCGGGGCTGTAAATACGGCCCCCAGAAAAATACGCTTTGGCACCCCAACCCGCCGGGGAGGTGAAGAAGCTCGTCGTCTTCACGCCCAGCTGCACATCCCCACTCACCACAAAGGGTCGGTCAATGGCCGCCAAATGGGCATTCCCCATAGGAAATCCGATCCCCACATGCCCAACCCCTACCGCAGATACCATCGACGTCGTCACCGTGGACGCATTGTGACCCGACATGAGGTACAAGAATGAGTCCTGATTGCCACCACGCGCCACGTGAAACACCACACTGGCCTTGGTCTTGGCCTGCTCTAAGATGGCTTTTACGTTGACATTGGCTGTCGCAATATTGCCAGAGCTACGGGCATAGGCCCCCTTAGTCGTTTTCACCATATCGCCCGCCTCGATAAGTGCATCCGCCATCACCGCAGAGGCCGTGTCATCAGTCCCCTGTATAGCCGTGAACGCCAATGGCGTCACTTCATGATGGACAGCCTCATTCCCCAGATAGTTCAATACCATCTCCCGACCAGAGCCCGCGGGGCTTGTGGTCTTAATTTTCAAAATATTCCCCGTGGCAATCCGTCGTCCGTCACGGTCCATCCCATAGGCCTGAAAAGCAATGTTCGCAGTAGAAATGACGGCAACATCGTCAACCGTGGCATGCCCAATGACCATGGGCCCGCCCATAAAGACCGCCGCTGCTTTGTAGCCAAATTTGTTGGTCGCGTATTCCTCAATCGCCAAACCGGTCACATCCACCACAAGCCCGTTGACTTTGACGGCTTGCGAATTTGGATTTGCCAAAGCCGCCATTGTATAGGCATTCTCTGAAGTCAAACGATATCCCAATCCTGTGACATGGGTGTCCTTCGAATAGGCTGCCAGCGTCATCACCACATTATGAATAGGCAAGGTCTCCTTGAATTCTGGTGGCGTCGCATATAAAACACCCAAAGACAGGCTTTTAAGTGCCATATAATTGGAGTTCACGAAGCCCGCAGTAAGGGGATTTCCAGTACTAATATTAAAGTCCCCGATCACATGCAGATCCTGAGACGGCACCAAGGTGCCAAGTCCCACCTTGCCCGCCGTATCCATCGTCATGGCGTTTGGCGATACCAGCGTGCTCACCCGAAACGGATATTGGGAAATATCCGTCGCCCCAATAGACAACGTCGCTTGGGGATCTGAGGACACCACACCCACGCGGGTCTTCCCAAAACGTAGCAGTTCCGTTTGATTCACATCTTTGACCAGCAACACATCCCCAGCATCTTTCCCCCACATGACAACCCCATCAGCAGAAACCGCTGCCGATTCACGATAGTGTCCCACAAAGGAAAAGTCTCCCGATTGGCGTACGGCATAGCCATGCAGCTGCGGATAGATTACCGGATACGGCGGATTGTCTAGCCATTTCGGTACGTTGGTCCATGTCGTATCATCACCAGCCGTCATAGATCCGCTCACCGCCATCGCCATATAGCTCTCCGTGGGCGATCTGCGCCAAATCCCCAGCTTGCCTTCTTGGCCCACCACCAGAGACACCCCATTGGCGGCAGCCACACGCAAAGGCCCAGCCCCACCTGTAGTCTGGGTAGTGTTCGTTGAGATGAAATCAACTATTTCAGTAGAACCATTCCAAACAGACCCCACCGGCTTAAGCGCTGAAGTAACATCCGTATTGTTAGTACGAGGAATGACACCGTAGGTATAAGACACGCCCCCAATTTGGTAAGTTCCCAATAAAGAATATCTCCATCTACCACCCCCCTCATCAATCTGTGAACTAACTGTCCAAACAACATCCACTGGAAAAGTAAATTTGGCCTTATCAAAGGTCATATCGAACATCGCCGTCGGAGCGGTATTCCCGAGACCTGTCCGACCTGCCCCGGTGACCACAAAGGGATTCGAGGTGGTCGGATTGTCAATCCAGAGGGCATGCCCCGTACTGGCCGAATGCACCACATTGAGAGACGCAATGGCCTCCGTAGAGCCAATCCCAACCGACCCCGTTTGCAGCGCCGTCAGTATGGGGGATTGTGCGGCATTTCGCACCAGAAGTCCCATATCCCCCGTCGCATGTACCAAGAGACGCGTGATTTCCAGCTGTGCCTCTCCGCTTGCCGTCCAAAGCCCCACATTGGATGTGACAGTGACTATCAACGCATTGGGCGTAGCTAACACACCCACCAGAAATGGACCAACGTTTGCGTTTGCGGTGACAGTACTTCCCACATGCAGCGTCGCATCCGGTGTCGGCGACGTTCCCAAATCCATCAATGTAAACACACCCATTGTCCCTTGGGTGTCGCCATTGTTTTCCGCCAAAAATACCGCCGATGCCTTAAACCCATCTACCGCAAAGTCTTCATTGAGCGGCAACAATGTGGAGCTTTCTGACTCCAATTGACTCAAATCTACCCGAACCCCTATCGCCGTCTCGTTACTAGTCACCACGCCATCCAAGACAACATGGGTCCCGATAAACAGACTGGATCGATTACCGGTTCTAGGCCCAAAGCCCATGGTCACTTTGTTCGCACTATAGCCCGAGGCAAATGCGGTGGTATTCAGAGATGCGCTAATGCCTAGCGAATACTTTGATTGATCGAACATGGTTGAGACCACGTGCACGTGATTCCCGGTCGTCGTGTCTTGCTCCCACCACATCCCATCATTTTTGGCAATAATGCCATCTGTGCCATACATCACCATATTCATGGTAGGTGGCCTATCACTTCCATAATTATGGAACATGCGAAGCAGGGGCACATTACGCCTATCCTCTCCGTTTGTGTATTTATAATGCGGCACGATATGGTCGGCAACCATTACGTCATTGAGCAATACCAATCCACTGAGGCTCTGATTCGACAAAACACTGCTACTGCTAATGGGAGTCATATACACGCTTTGACCAACTTTCAGATTTCCCGTCGTGATAGTGAGGACGTTTGCTAGACCATTTGTTAGACCAATATTTAATGTTGGCAAAAACATATCGTCCGTAGACATCAGCGCATTCACGCTCAGATACTTGTTATTCATACTCGCTATATGAAGATCATGTCTAAAAAGGGCATTCTGAGACACCCACAAAGCAAATGAGGTAGCCAGTCCTACAGGCTTTTGGGGAATAAACAGCGTGTTAAACGTCGCAACATCCGCGATCAAGCCCTCGCTAGTCCATTCTTTTTGTGTAGACACATGATCCTGAAAATTCAACGTTACGCCAGACGTATTGTCAAACCGCAAGGTGTCCAACACTTCCAAATCAACACCTGAGGCTATGATGGTCATTGTGTTCAAAGTGGCAGATTGTCCCAACGGCAATACCAAGCGGTTAAACGTCGCAGACGTTGCGTTCACCGACACCGTGTTGATAACTGCATCCTTCCCCGTGATAACCCCAGAAACCGCCAGTGCCGTAGCCGGTGCCGTCGTCCCTATCCCAACATTGCCCCCCAGCAACACCAATGGGTTACGGGATGTGCTGATAGCGTCATGGCCCATAGTCACCGCGATGCCATAGGCAACGCCGTTGCTACCAAGTTGCAAATCACCCAAATCAACCCAAAGCCCAACCGCCTCTACAGGCGTCACCCCAGTACCAAACTGACCCAAAATCCCATCCGCAGCAAAAGACATTTCATAGCCAATAAAAGGAACAAAAACCGACGAAATCGAGCCATTTTTTCCCAAATTCATCGACACCACACGTTGCGTATAGTTTTGCGTTAATTGCTCAGGAAGCGCGATGTTTTTCGCTATCGTCAGCGCATGGTCTGGCAACAAGGATCCAATCCCCAGATGACCCGCACTGGTGATCGCCACAGACGTACCCAGCTGCAAGGCACCGGAAACAAGCTCCCCCAACCCCGCCTGGTTCGCAGAAGCCGTCCCGGCAACAGACCACGCCGCCGCATTGGGCAACTGCCCTATCGCAACGCCGAGATCACCCCCCGTCATGACCTGCGTTGTCCCTGCCATCAGGGCAAAGGCATCCGCATCGCTATAGCCTTTGACGGACAGTTTCGCAGAGGGAATCGGTTCCCCAACAGACAGATACCCAAGGCCATCAGACCCCATGGCGGTCCTGGAAGCCGTCTGTATCCATAGTGGGTTCGTTAAGGCGGAGACAACATGTAAATTGGCACCGGGCAAGAAAGAGGTTCCTAAATCCTCACCGGTATGAATCCCGACGTTTCCACTGGTCTGGAGCCCAGACCTAAAGATGGCCGCAATCTTCGTACCCACGACAGCGTCCCCATTGGGCAACGTCATAGTGGCCCTCAAAGACTGCATGTCGACATACACGCCCCCGGCAACCTCGCCAGGCGCCATACCCAAAGGGGTCCCATTCCCTACCAGCCCTACCCCTACCCCCGTAAATACCGCGCTACTTGGCGTGATACGCGGTCCCATTCCTGTCGAAATACGGGCTGCACGCACATCGCCCAACCCCGTTGTCACCCCATACCCCGTATAGAGCCCCAGCACCCCATTTCCAGAGGCAATCGTGGCATTGGCAGTCCCTACACGCAGCACTGAGTAGGTCACCCCTAACGACGACTCCCTGACGGTATATGTCATAAACGGTTGGTCTGACACACGCCTGTTTTCGTTATATCCCGCCACGCGATTGGCAACACCGAGAATCGCACTGCTCACATTGGCCATCACCCCTGTATTGGGATTTCGGAAGATCAGTGCCTGATCCGCAAAGGCATTCTGAGACGACACAAACAAGGTGGTATACGGCGTATAGGCCGACGGGTTTTGGGTCGCAACCGGAGCCATTTGCAAATAGGTCATCCCTATAGCGCCCGTATGCGTCACCCTATTCGCACTGATAACGAGTGGCGAATTAACCGTCAAGGTTTCACCGGTAATCGCGGAAGAAATAGTCACCGTAGGCACAGTCAAAGACCCCAAAAGCCCCGACCCAGACACCCCCAAAACTGTATTATCGGCAAACCCACTATGAGCACCCACAAAAACAACATTTGCCGTCCCGAGAACCGAATGCAAGACCTTCGCGTCAAATTGATTTGCGTCTTGTACACTTTGAATATTAACCGTCGTATTGCCATCGATTTCCAGCGTGCTCAGTACTTCCAATGACATAGGATTCCGATTGTTGATATTAAACGTGGTAATACGCGCGTCTCCCCCAAAAAAAGCATTGGTCGTAATCGCAGACAATGTCCATTCACCCCCGGAAGCGATGAGACTGTTTGCACGAATAGATCCATTAATATCCAAAGCCACGTTGGGCTGACTCACCCCCATCCCAACATTGCCCCCCAAGAAAGTGGCCGCATATCGGCCTGCACCCGCAGTCTTAGAAATACCCATATCGACATAAACCCCCATCACAGGATTGCCTGTGATGGCTACGATGTCTTTCAAATCCAAGACCATTCCTCTGGCCAATTTCGAACCGGCACTCCCCTCAAATATAGCAGAAGCATCTGTACTCACTACCACCTCTATACCCGTCAGGTTATGGGTCCTCGTGCTATTCAAGGTCTGACGAATATCTTGCATAGGAAAATGAAGGGGCATGGCTGCCGACGTTGTGAATTGGCGCACCATCGTAAACTGTCCCAAAGGCGTTGTCGTCCCCAACATCACCTCACCCAAAGACGATACCAGCAACCCTGAATTGTCCGTATTGACAGACAAGGAAGACGATTGCAGTCCCCCAAAGGACGTCATTGGCGCAGACAGCGTCCCCACTACCGACAACGCCTGACCAGGTTGCGACGTCCCGATGCCCACACCCGTATTGTTCACACTCAGAACAGAGGCCCCAGCCGCAGAAAAGAGCGTCATGGCCGCCCTATCTGTAGTCGCTGCAACCGACAATTGGGAATTCGGCGAAGCAGTTCCCATCCCCACAAATGCATTGGACGACACAAATAGCGCATCCAGCCAAACAGAATCGACTTTTTTTTGCACCCATAACGGCGTGTGGGTCCTCCCAGCAACAATATGAAGCGAGGCACTAGGCACCATATCACTATCTGAACCTGAAATAACCCCAACGTTCCCACTGCTTTCAGTTCCCACCAAAAAGGCAGCCGCAAAGGCAGACCCCGTCACCACCGTGCCATTGCTCAATGTGGTTTTCGTACGCAAATTATCCGATACCGTGACAGACAGACCCACGAACCGGTCATGCACATAACTAATCCCCGCCAAGGCAAGGTCCATCCCAAAAAAGCGTGCAGATCCTGGTGTTGATCTGTCTTTAAACCCCAATCGTATGGATTGCAGCGCCTTGCCTTCTGTGATGTTGAGGGACACAAGGCCTATCACAGCAAAACGGCTGCCCTCTGAATAGGTAACCTCATTGCTGGTGGTGATACGCAACACGCCTACTGTGTTTTCTGTTGCCCATTTGATAAAGCTCACACCCGCCATTGACCCGTTGCCCTTAAAATAAGGCACTGTTTCGGGAAGAACCGACGATGTCACACTCAGGTTCCCTTGAACAGAGAACCCATTTTTTTTCACCTCGTAAAAAAGTTCCTTGGTGATGGAATCAACAAACAAGTTGCCATTGTCAGACGAAATCGAAGTCACCCCAGACGGGAAGATCCGCAAATAAGGGGTCCGCAAACGGTCAAGCACCAGAAGAGAGGTCACATTGGTCGTAATAGAAAACGTCACGTTTGTACCCGCCATGGCATTCACAAACATAGAGGCCGTTGGCAAAGTCATCGCCGTGGAAAAAACGGACCCCTTGACATGCAGCGACGCGGTTGGGAGCGTCGTACCAATCCCTACCCACCCGGCATCGGTAATCCGCAAGCGTTCTTGGGGATAGGCCTCGCCTCCTTCAGGATCTGTCACAAAAGCCAATGCCGAGGCCGCATCTGTACCGGAAGCGAACGTTTTTACCCCCAAAACACCAGCGCCAGACGGACCGGACTCATCAAAGTTAGAGAGAAGTACCAGCCCTACCGCATGGCCAGGAGTCGCAACCGACGCCTGTAAAATCAAGGGATTCCAGGTCCTATAGTCAGAGGCCACCGCCACTGCATCTGTATTAGTGAGTCGATAGGACTCCGTTTTCATATGTACACTTGAGGCGGGAGACGCGGTCCCAAACCCTGCACGCGAAGCCTCCGTGATCACGAAGGTCTGATCATTCACACCCAAACGAGCAACCTTAATTTCACCCGCAGTACTATTCAAAGAAGAGGCGGTGAAGGTCCCATAAACCCGCAAGGCTTCCGAAGACAATACCCCGCCCACAGCCATCTTGTTCACCGATACCGATTGCAGGCCCGCCGTCGACACGACAGTCACCGCATTGAGCGTCGCCATCGCGTTGACAGAGACAAAGGACTGCGCAAAAAGTCTGTCCCCCACCACCAAACTCTGCTCAGGAATAGACAGGGTTCCCTGCAAACGCAAGTTGTCCTGGCGCAAGGTTGTCACATACAAATCCTGAAAATGTCCCCCTTGCGTCACCTTCACATTATTGGCCACATTGAGCATGCTAAATGACGCGACTTCTTGCTCTGTTAAAAAACTGGCAGCAGGCGCATTTGTGGCATAAATTGTGCCCGCTACTTCCAACGGATACGCTGGCGTTGTGGTCCCAATTCCCACATTACCCCCCATAAACACAGCCACCCTACGCGATGTATCTCTATTGGAAGACGCCGTAGCGGACAGCCCCACCACAACCCCGCCTGTGGGAACATTCAAGCCTGACAAATCCACCTTGTACCCCGTACCCACCACACGCTTGATACCGTCCTTATCGCCCAATTGGTTGGTATAATTGTTCCCAGAGTTCGAAGACAGCGCCACATACGTACCGATCAACGGCTTGGCCACATTGTTGTCTCCTACCTCCACATCAATAATCTGAAAGGAAAAATCTGACGAAGGCAGCGACTGAAATTGTTTCTGCAACATCCATTGCGCCGTAGGATTTGAAATACCCATTCCCACATAGCCATTGGTACCGATGGTGAGGGTACCGCCAGCGGACAACGTCTCTGCGCGCATCGGCGCAACCATCCCGATAGACTGTATATCCCCCTTAATATCCAAGGCCGTTTTAGGCGTTTCAGTTCCAATCCCAACGCGCCCTGGCGCATTGATATAGATCGCGTTTAAAACGTTAATCGTGCTAATCTTCAGTCCCTCTGAAATATTAAACGCCTGCGCCCGCAAGGTCCCATAAACTTCCAATAAGTTCCCAGAAACACCCAATTGCGCATTCGGAGTCCCCCCTATTCCAATATCTCCCCCCATAAAAATAGCCGGGTAACGATACCCAGGGTCCGTAAATTGCTGTAACGTCACATCGCTCACATCTACATGAAGACCCACCGCCCTGGCTTTACTGGAAAAATAGGTAGGACTATTCTTATAGGGCAGATTTTTCATGTGGATATTTAACCCTGCGATTTCCATAGGCGGCGTAACGCCCTGCCAATCAGAGGGATTTGCAGGCCACGTTTGTATTAAAACATTGAGACTTGCCGCATCATGGCTACGCGAATTGGCCAACACCCCATCATGCGAGACCACACTCTGAACACGCACCATAGTACTGAGCTCACCAGCCCCAAAAGAAATATTATTGCTCGCTGAAAAGGAATCCGAATAACGACTATATTTCTCGACTTCTGTATTGGCGGTAACCCGCAAGATACCCGCCGCTGTCGGTGTCGCAGAGACCCAATACATATTGGTCGGTGCAAAAATTGAGAAAGAAGGCACCCCGGCATCTACACGCCACATCCCCACGTAGCCCCCAGGACCCTCCCCAAGGGTAAACACCTTGGAGATATTGATCACACTGTCAGTGGTATCCAAAACCAATTCTTTATTGAAAACCATCAATTCCCCTATGCTGCCAGCCTGAATATCACTCAAATTTAGCTGCTGCGCATAATAATCCCCCTCAACAATAAAATTATCCATCACAATCGCTGGGGCATTGGCACTCGCAACAATATTGAGCGTCCCTATAATATCCAAGGAATATTGGGGTTGTGTTGTCCCTATACCCACATAGCTATACAAGGGGGGTATGGCTTGGGGATCAAAAATCGTGTCATAAAAAACATCGGTGGTGCGATTGTCTCGGTTGATGGGAATCCAATCAACGAGTTGATTGTCCACCAAAAATTTATTGGCATTAACCGAAGTAACCGCCACATGGGTCGTTGCTCCCAAATTTGCCGTGCCTATTTGCAATCGCCCCATGAGGGCATTCCCTCCCACACTCAATGCCGCTGTCAGGGGTCGGGTAATGGCAATACCAACACGGTTATTCAACACCGCAAAAGGAGACCCCTCCCCTATGGAAGCACTCCCACCCGGACCTATGCGAAAAACATCGGTCTGCGTACGCGAAACGCCAAAGGTGTAGCGATCGGTTCCATCCAGATCAAAGGTAATCACGGGACTGACGGAAGTCCCTACCAAGCTCTGCAAACTACTGCGATTGGAGATTTCTAGCAAACTGTTGGGAGAGCTGGTTCCAATCCCGACATTGCCCACCGCAGCAATACGTCCATAAGCATTCACATTGGCCGAAGGGAAATAAATATTGGGCGTCGTATTGATATAAGACCATACCAAAACAGAGGTACTGGCCGACAATTGTTGGCCATCGGGAAAGATAAAGGCCTCTGCAGAAATGGACCCTACAGAGTCCAAATAGCCATACGCAGGATCTGCAGAAGACACCACTGCCTGGCCATTGACAAGCAAATCAGGAAACTTACCAACGCCCACATTGCCAGAGGCCGAAACGACAAATGACGGCGACGACACAGGGTTTTCTGTTCCTACCGTGAGAAACAACGGAGCACCCAGAGAAGCACCATGAACAACAAACTGAGCATTGCCAGGCGCATTAAGCTGAAGGGTGTCCATCACCACCAAGGCATTGCCCGTTGGCGTCGTGGTCTTGATCCCCAGCCCACCATGTTGCGTATACACCAACGCCTGAGCGGTCCCGCCCACCATATTCAGCACCAAGTTTTGGTTATGCAATGCCAATATCGCCCGAATCTGAGGCTCAAGATGGGCATAGGCAAACCCAGGAGGCAGCGACAAAACGGCATCATGGTTGAACGCCCCTGCCATTTCACCTGAAGGAAGAAGGTGACCCTGCGCTTTCAGTCCATCCACAATGGCCGCCGCCGAGGCCCAATCGCTGGGATCTGTTAAGATCTCCAAAAAGTGAACGGCACCCACAGGTTTTGGATATACGGTTAGCGCCACATTTTTGGTGGCAAGCTGGATAGACAACCCTGTTACACGCGTATTGATACCAACACCCCCGGAAGCCCGAATCAAAAATTGGTTTTGGGTAGCCGCCGCAAAGGCCCCACTGGCCGCATCTGCCCAAACAAAAGACCCATGATTATTGGCCGCAGCACCACGCCCCATCGCCACAGAAAAATCGCCGTAAGCCGCGTTTCCCTGCCCCCCCAAAACCGTGGCATAGGCCCCACCGAGGCTATGACTCGCCCCACCAATGGCATGCGAAAAGTTGCCACTCACCAGATGATCATACCCAAAGGCCGTGGTCACAATCCCCAAATTGGCATCATCCCACTGGGTACCCTGATAGGTATCCGTGCCACTCAAATACCCCACACGGAAAATGCCTTTGGCCGGATGATAGACCATACGGGTCCCAGCCCCTGTCGCCGATACGGTTGCCGTGATCGGGCTAATGCCTGGGTTAACCGCCTCAAATCTCCCCGTTAAAAGCAACCCCAAGTTACCACTGACATGCAAATTGGCCTGAGGATTGGCCAAGCCCACGCCAAACCTGTCCTCTAAGGCAACAAAAAGGGGTGTATCACCTCCCAAAGAGGTCCCTTTTTCAACACGAAATACGCCATCTTGTTGCGCATTAACCCCCATGGTGTAGCGCTGTTGCGAAGTCGTATTATGCCCCGCTGTAAAGGTGATCGCTGGATTTTTTGTCGGCTCCGCGTCAAAACGGTTGGGGGCGGCAATCTCCAGAAGCGAGGTGGGGTCAGGACGACCTATCCCCACGTTGCCTTGCATGTAATACAAGCTGTTCTTACTATTACGCAGCCAGTACGTACTCTTCGAAAGGGTTAACCGCAAAGGCACCCCGTTGATCAATAAATCTTGGGCATTCAGGGTTCCCATGACTTCCACTCTGTGGCCAGAAAGGGTGGTCCCAATCCCCAAGCTCCCGGTTGCAGAGATCTGCAACAGCGGAATATTTGCCGACGACGATGCCAAAAAAACAGGGCCGGTATCCCCCGATTTTCCAGCGACCTGCAAACGCGCAACAGGCGTCACACCCACCCCCAAACCAATCCCAGAATTGTGAATCAAGTCTGCCACAGAACCCATACTTGGCGGAGAAACAGGGCCAGCCCATCGGGCCACCCGATCCGCACGACCAGTGCCCAAAATCCCGGTCAAAGAACGCCATTCCTCCGTCCCAAACCCCGTGCTTAAATATCCCTGAAAATCTGAAAATGTGCCGACAGAAGCCCAGCGAATCGTGCCGGTATTTCCCGAAGAGTTGGTATCCAGGCGAAGCCCCCCATTCACGTCCAGCTTTTCCTGCGGTGTGGCACGACCAATGCCCACCTGATGAGACAGAATATAGAGATTATAGGTAGGCTCTGTGGTCTTGACCCAAAAGTTTGATGCTGTAAGTGGATTGCCATTGCGGGTCAAATGGGTTGCATTCACAGTCGCTGCCACGTGAAGTGAAAAGCCCGTACTCGGAAACGCCGTCCGGATCCCCACCGGAAATTTGGTGGTATAAATATTGGCGGTAGTGACCGTACTCCTCAGCCAAGACATGCTATGGGAAAGTGGACGCCCATTCAAATACATATCTGTAAAATTTGCTATCCCCGCCACATCGACGGTATACCCAGGCGAAAACGTGCCTAACCCCAAACGCGCGCCACGCACCACCAACTTATTTTGCGTCACAACCAGCCCTGTTTGCACAGAAAATGTAGAGACGAAATTCCCAGACACGTCGGATGCCAAACCTGCTAAGCCCCGTTCCGCGATCCGCGCGTGCACCGCATAAGGCAGCGCTGTCATCGCAAAGGTCGCCGTTTGAGAAGGCAAAACCAACTGTAAAATGAGATTGGGAGACCGCAAGTTCGTGGGCATCAAAAGCCCGTTTTTCCCCAAAACAAAGGAAAACCCATTCTGTTTAAAAGACAGATTACCCAAGCCCTCGGTATACACCACCGTTCCATTCGAAACCAAATTTACAGTGGCAGCAAAGACTTCTGTCCCATTTTGTCCCAAATAACGTCCCAATGAAGACGAAAAAAACACATCTCGGACCGTAAACTGTACAGGGTTAGGGCGCCAAGCCTGCACCACCACAGAGGGACTCGTCGCGGTATCGATCACAAAAATAGAGGTATCAAATGATTGGGCAGGAACCACACCCGCCCCAAAGACACAGAAAACGGCACTGAAAAACAGCTTGGCGCAAAAGGCTGAGTTTAAATACCGCTTGTTATCCATGCTAATCCTTTAAAAGGCGAACCCCATGGACAGGTAATGTTTACCATTAAATTCTGGATGTTCACTTTTTTCCATCGCATAGTCCGCCGAGATCGAACCCAGTGTCAAGCCGATACCCAAGCTCACACCCCCCTTGACATTTTTCAAAACCAGAAACTCTTTATACCCACCAGACACCGTGATGTAAGGGAGAAAAGTAGGCGTATAAACAGCAGCAACGCTGTTGATCATTCTTTTGCTTTCCCCTACGATTTTGAACTGCCCCAACAGCTGGACATCCGGCATAAACAGGTAGCGAATCCCATACACCGTCTGGAGAGATAGGGTTTCGCTTCCCCCATTGGAGTATTTCACCTTGAGACCAGAAGCCACATTGCGCAAGACAATAGAAGTCGCAAAGGTAGGGGTATCGTACAGCATCCCCGCGTCAAAATTGACACCGGAGCCTGTGTAGTCGTGAATTTTTGTAAAGTAATAACTCCCACTAAGACCAAGGTGAAGGTTCTCCGTTTGGGAAAAGCCATAGCTCAACTTCACCACACCATTCATATAGTCAAAATACGCCCCTGTCTCCAGAAAGATCGCGGTATCCCTATCTGAGGTAATGTCTTGCGTGGTCACCGCGATCCCACGCACCTCCGTCAGCATAATCCCTGCACCAAACACCCCATAGGGTGTCTTAATAGTTCCCGCCACATTTTTAAATTCAACCTCTTGCATCAGCTGGGAGTAGAAGAAGTTCAGGTGCCGCTCAGACGGAATCCCCACAATCCCTGCGGGATTGTCGAAGATACTGCTGGACAGCTTGCTAAACCCCTCGATATTGGCCATCCGAATCATCCGCGCCGAAGACCCTACGTTGGTGCCTTGGAAAAATTCCGCCTGCGCCAAAAGAGGCACGCCCCAAAGACCTATTAAACACAAAAACAGAGCGACGCTTTTCATGGGATCACCGCAACCTTTCCTTTAGCCAACACCTTCCCATCGTGCATGAGGAGATAGAAATAAACCCCTGCAGACAAAAAATATCCAGAGAACGAGTCCAAATCAAGCTTGAGCTTGTTAAAGCCGACTTTACCGCCGTTTGTACCCGCTATAAACGTATTTTTAAAAATTCTATTGGCCATCATGTCATACATTTGCAATTCAATATCCATATTCTTTGACAATTGGTACCCAAGCATGGCCTCGTCCTGCTGACGTGCTGGATTGGGATAAAACAAAGCCTTCCCGATGACCTCGGCTGCAATACTGGCATCTCTTACCGCTTCTTGATCCACCATCACCGCCACTTGCGCTGAAGACAGCGGTCCCGTATCCGTTGATTTGTACCCAAAACTTAAGACTTGCAAACTCCCTTTGGTATTCGAAGTATCCCCATTCATATTTGTACCGCTATTTGTCGCCTTAAACGCATCGGGAACGTTGGTCCCGAAATGCAAGATCTGGTTCAAAAACATAGACTCCACCTCAAGAATGCTAGTGGCATAGACAGGCCCCGTCCACACACAGAGTCCCACGCAGCCCACCCACAGCAGGAAGAGCGACTTGGCTGTTGTCACAACACTGCGCCCAAGACGCCTGATTCCACGCATTCTAGCCATCATGCCCCTTCATATCGGACGAAAAGAGGCAAAACTTGCATGCGACTATACCCGTTCCAAAATAGAATCGGGATTCTGCGACTAAGCTACGCAGGGTACCCTGCGTAGCTTAGTCCCCACATCCATTTCTTGACACCTTTGTCCAGCCCAGGGTACGGTAATAAACCATGACAAAAGCAGGCGCCAACTTCATCCAGCCACTCAAAAACATTGAGGTCAAAGTCAGTTTTCAAAAAACACGATTCAAGGCTATTTGCCCCACATTTCCAGAATGCAAGGGCTTTGGAAAGAGTAAAGATGAGGCCATAAAAAAACTCTGCAAATCCATTTCAAAATTCATCAGCCAGGTCGCAGGGAGTTTGATAGAAAACGTCATTCGCGAGGCCACGAAGCCCACACCCATCCCCGAACCCGCCCAACTAAAACGGTCGTCACGCAACACAAAAAACACCTCAACATCCACGCCGCTTCTGAGCTACCCCGAAGACCAAATGATGTTTCGGGTCACCCCAGAGCAAGATATTCACACCCTGATGCACAGACTTCAGGGTGGTATGGATGAGGCAATCCCCATCCATTCTGAGATAGAAGGCTTCTACATGGGGTTTCCGTTGAGCCTCAACTAAGGCAATGCCGCAGCCAACGCTAGAAGAAATACGACACAGCGCTTCCCATATTTTGGCGCAAGCTGTTTTGCAGGTTTTTCCGGACGCTAAGTTGGGGATAGGGCCTGTCATTGATGAAGGGTTCTACTACGACTTTGGGCTCTCACGCCCCCTGAGCCCCGACGACTTGGCCAATATCGAATCCAGAATGCAGCAGATCCTGAAAGAGGCCCAAGACTTCCGTGCCTATACCCTCCCGAGAGCCGCCGCAACCCTCTTTTTCCAGGAACGGGAACAGCCCTACAAACTGGAACTCATCGAAGACCTCAACGTACCCGAATACAGCTTCTATGAAAACGGCCCCTTCATCGATCTTTGCAGAGGACCCCACGTCCAAAACACCACAGAGATCCCGGCCATCAAGCTCATGCGCGTGTCCGGCGCCTACTGGCGAGGAGACGAAAAACGACCGATGCTCCAACGCATCTACGGAACAGCCTTTCATTCCCAATCCGAACTCGATGACTATCTCCTCCGTCTCGAAGAAGCCCAAAAACGGGACCATCGCATTCTTGGAAAAGCACTGGATTTGTTTAGTTTCCAAGATGACATCGGGCCAGGACTGGTACTCTGGCATCCCAAAGGGGCGATGATTCGTTCCATCATCGAAGACCACTGGCGCAAAGAGCACTACAAAGCGGGCTATGACCTCCTCTACTCGCCCCATGTGGGACGCGCCACCCTCTGGGAAACCAGCGGACATTTGTCTTTTTATCGCGAAAACATGTTTGCCGAGATGCTGGTCGACGATCAAAGCTACTTCGTCAAACCCATGAATTGTCCTTTTCATATCAAAGTCTATGAATCCCAACACCATTCCTATCGGGACCTGCCCCTCCGCTACGCTGAACTGGGTACCGTGTACAGATATGAGCGTTCGGGGGTGCTCCATGGCCTCATGCGTGTACGTGGATTTACCCAAGATGATGCCCACATCATCTGCACGCCAGACCAAGTGAGCGCTGAAATTTTGGAGGTGCTCTCTCTTTGCAGCAACATCCTAGACGCGTTTGGGTTTCACAAGAAACATGTCTATCTCTCCACACGTCCCAAAGAAAAATACGTTGGCAACCTAGATCTCTGGCGCTCCGCCGAATCCGCTCTCGAAGATGCCATCAAAACCATGGGCTGGGACTATTCCCTTGATGATGGCGGCGGCGCTTTCTACGGACCCAAAATTGACATCAAAATTGAAGACGCCATTGGCCGCCTCTGGCAATGTTCGACGATACAGTTTGACTTCAACCTCCCAGAACGCTTTGACATGACCTACGTCGGATCCGATGGCCAAAAGCACCGCCCCATCGTGATTCATCGCGCGCTATTTGGGTCCTTAGAGCGCTTTTTTGGGATTCTCATTGAGCATTACGAAGGCAAGTTCCCGGTTTGGCTGGCACCCGTGCAAATCAAGCTTCTCAATCTGTCGACAGAAACAATGGACTACACCAAGGCCTTGGCCAACGTCTTGCGTCAGGCAGGAATACGCGTTGCCACAGACCTCTCGGATGAGAAGCTTGGCTATAAAATTCGAATGGCCACCACTGAAAAAGTGCCTTTTATCGGCGTCATTGGCAAAAAAGAATCGGCAGACAATATGGTCAGCGTGCGTACACGTGGCAGCAGCGACAGCCAGATCATCGCAGCAGACCTCTTGATAAAGCATATTTTGGACGCGGCCCAACAGGGGTAATGGCCTATGGACACACACGGGCCCACGGCCCCTTGGAGCCCGAACCTCCAAAACGACGTTAACGGGGCACCCCGCATCCAGATCGTCAGCGACATCGACTTTACGATTTGTCGGCCACAGAATATCCAATCGCCATTTTTGGCCAAATGTCTTGCCACCCAGCCCACGCAATGCCCCATCTTTCACGCATCGGGCACTTTCCCATGCCGCAACAACCGCTGCGATCCCCCCACAGAAAATGATTTTCACATGTCCATGAGCTGTCCCAAACGTGATGCTTTTTCAGAAGAGTTTTACACATGGCTTGCCACCTTGGATTTTGAGCACGACCACCCCATAGCCCCCAGCTTGCAATTTATTCAGCAACACCCCAGCATCCCGATTTTCCTCACCAACAGGGACGAGCAATGTAGAACAGGTACACTGTCTTTTTTCAAAAAACACCGCATCGACCATCACGAACTCCACATGCGCGCCCACCGGGATTATCGCCCCTTATGGGACTTCAAACTGGAAAAAATCGCCGAACTCAAGGAGCATCATCCCCATATCCTGTGGATCGATGACCAGAACCCCCCGGTGATGTTTGAAAATGTGGTGTGGGTGCATCCCGCGACGTTACAGGAGATTTAGCGCCCCGAATCTCCCAGTCTATAGCCCTTCACCCACTGTTTGATATTTTGGGTATTCTTAAAGGCCAGCAGGTCCCTCTGAAGACTTTCTACATGCGTTTCGAGTTCGTCGATTTCGGTTTGAAAACGGCGCCGAACATACTCAGGCGATAGCCGCTGATAGGGCGACATGTGAAATTTTTCTCTGAAAAAAAATTCTCTATTTGCGATTTCGTTTTGGAGTTCCAAACATTGGTCTTTCAAAATTTGATTGAAATGCTTCAGGCGGGCATCGGACATAGTTTCGAGGGTGTCACGATCCAATTGGGCAATCTCCAACTGTAGCTCCAAAAGGGTGAGTAACTCTCGCTTCTTGTAGGCCTCATTGACCTGTTGCATGAGCAGGGTTTTGCGGTCTCGTTCTACAGGATCTTGCTCGGTATCGGGGTGGAGCTCTTTGGCCAATTGGCGATACACGTCCCGTATCGATTGACTGATTTGCTTTTCAGCCGCTTTGTCTTTGGCTTCTTTGGCTAGCGCTTTGGCGGACTTTTCTGCTGGGGCCTCCCTTTCTTCTCCAGCCTCGGGGTCCGCCGCCATACTGGCATGTATCTGACGTAGCCAGTCCTCGGTGTCATCGTTTATATCGGGATTTAACTCTGCCCCAAAAAGATCGGAGATCATGCCCTTGAAATTTGCTTTTTCTTCGAGACATTCGGCATCATAGTCGGCGTTGTTGTATTTGTTATACAACGCTTTGACGGTCTCTGTTTCCTCAGTCGCCAGTATGTCGGCCGCCATAGAGCCAATAATTTCCTCGAACTTTCGCTTGTCCGTTTTGGAAAAAATACTGTCCAAATAGACACTGTCAAAACGCAAAATAATCGCAGTTTTCAAGACATTGTAGGTACGGCCCAAAGGGATAAGGACCTGGGTTAGCGTATCATGGTAGGTTGCCAACCATTTTTCCCAAGCGGCCAAGGCCTGTCGCTTTTGATCCACTTCTCGGATCCTTTTTTGAAATATTTGTTGTGCTTTGGTAAGGGTGTTTGTGTCCATACTCGCCAAGACATGGACCATTTCAGAAGAGATATTTGTCATGCGTTTGCTCCTATAGCCGGTTTTTTATACCGACCATACCCGAACCCTAGACCCGTTTGCAACCATCCGTACATTATCCGCCATGACATCTGCGTCATGCGCCAAATTTTTCTGCGACAATACGATTCCCAGTAGCGAAATACCCCGTTGCCGCAAGGCCATGACGCTGAGCATCACCTGGTTGATGACGCCCACCCGGTTTTCAGACACCAGCAATACCGAAAATCCCGCATCTGCCACCATGTCCAGCAGCATCACCGTCTCGGTATAGGGCACCATGAGCCCACCAGACCCTTCTATGAGCACACGATACCCAGCGACCTGCAACCGCGCTGTTGCCGCCAAACATGCCCCTATATCGACACACTGGCCTTGACGAGACGCGGCGAGATGGGGGGAGACAGGATCAGGAAAATAATACGGCAGCCTATCTGTCAGCAGAGCCTCGGGAAAGACCACCCCAGACAAGCGATCATGCGTGTCTATGTCCGTGGGCGCCGGCCCTGTTTGGACCCATTTCTGGGTAATCACGGGCACACCCGTCTCATACAACGCATGGGCCAGGTGCCCGGTGACCCATGTTTTCCCCACGTCGGTATCGGTGCCAACGATGACAATAGGGGATTGAATTGGCAGCTTCGCCGCCAATTCAATCCAGATTTTAGGTAAGGGAGAACGACTACGTCGCTCCCCCTTACAACCCCTACTCTTTTTCGGATCGAAAGGGTGAGCGACATCGTCGTGAGCCCTTTCGACAAAAAAAAGTTCCCCCTCTTTGGAGGGGGTAAGGGGATGGGATAAATCCAGCATCTTACCCGCACCTAGCGGTGCAATAGAACACCTGATACGTCGCCACAATCCGACGATAATGCGCCAAATACGCACGCTCCACTTCCCGAAACAATCCTGGGGTCCAGTACTTGGGGCCCTCCGGGATCCCCCGCGTTCCGGTGTGTTTGATGCTGCGAAGTAGATCCGCCAAACTCTTAAAATCGCGTTGGTAACGACACTGAAGAACATGAACCGTTTCAAAACAGTCAGACAGACAGGCATGTAGCGCCGCCCCATCCAAAAACTGCGCCGCACTGGTGATCACCGGATGCCCCCAGACCTGGCGAATCACCGTTGCCAATTCACGATAGGTCTCGGGTCCAAAGCTGGACAGAACCAACGGACCCCCATGTGACAGTTGCGACAACGCATGCGTCAGTGCCGCTTTGGGAGGGGAAACCCATTGAAAGGTGGCGTTTGAAAATAGCAGATCCGCTGGGGTTTCCAGCTGAAACTGCGCCATCTCACTACACACAAAATGCATGCGTGGGCTACCGTACCGCTGTTGTGCAAACATCACCATTTTGGGCGCCACATCCACGCCCACAACCGTTGCCTCTGGATAGCGTTTTCCCAACAAGGCCGTCATTGCGCCTGTGCCAGAACCCATGTCTACAATGTGCTGGTAGCTTCCCTCTGGAATTTTTTCTACCAGTTGTGCAAAAACACGCTGCTGAATATCACTGTATTGGTCATAGTGCGCCGCCGCAGTAGAAAACTGACTGGCCACATCCCTCATACAGGAAACAGTCCCCGACGCTGCACCGCAATGGTCTCAAAATACCGCGTTAAGGCCGCCGCATCTCCCGATGTGATCAAGGCCGACAGCGTCCCCATATCGGCGCTCACCGATTGCAAAAATGCCAACACAGCATCGGCGTTGTCTAGACAGACAGCCGCACCCCATTGCGCAGGCGAGCATGCCACCCGTGTGGTATCCCGAAAGCCACTGCTGATCAGCTGTTTACCCGCATCCACATAGGGAGACTTGAGCAAGGTGCCTGCCGTCAGGCATGCCATCACATAGGGCCCATGAGAGGCCAAAGCGACGGCCTCATCGTGGTCCTCTGGCGACATGGTGACCACCCGGAATTTTAAATTTTTGAGATAGGTTTCAAAGGACTGACGGCGGGGATCGAGGCTGGGCATGAGGACGTAGGTAGCACCGATGAGCATCTGTACTTCGGAAGCCGCGTAACCGGTGGTTTCTTTGCCGGCCATGGGGTGCCCTCCAATGAAGAGCGCTTTGTGATTTGGCTCCGCCAAATCACAAAGCGTAGAAGCCCCAAGGGGCTGCGCCCCTTGACCCCCACCGGCTCCGCCAGGAAAGCTTACGGCGCTGCCGGAAATGCCACCGGCTCCGCCGGGGATTCCATTGGCGCCACCTGGAATGCTTCCGGCTTTGCCGGAAACGGGATCCAAAGGGCGAAGCCCTTTGGATCTTTTTTCTTTCTGCCTCGGCGAAGCCGAGGCAGAAAGAGCCTCTACGATGTCACGTTTGACACTTGCCACATCGGTCACGATCGCAGTAGGCGCTAAAATCTCCTGAAGACATTTAACCGTATCAACGATCATCCCTATCGGCGTCGCCACGAAGACCAACGACATCTTTGCCAAGATACGAATATCCGTACCTGCGGATGACAGCACCCCATCCGCGATAGCCTGCGTGCAGGCACTTTGACTGCGAGATACCCCCACGATATGGGTATCGGGAAACACCTCACGAATCAGCTTTGCCAAGGAGCCGCCGATCAGCCCCAACCCCACAATGCCAACCCTTGGAAAACTCACAGCTTTCTTTTGTCCGGCCTCAGCGCCGTCGCCCCTTTGAGATAGACATGCTGGATATCGGATCCCGATTTATCCGTATTCCAATGGATCAAAATCCTAATACAGTGGGCCAACGCACCAGGCACCGAGATCTCCGCCGCACACATCAAGGGCACATCAGAGAAGCCCATGTCGCGGGCCGCAAACGCCGGAAATTCTGCATCCAAATCGGGGGTGAGGGTGAAGATAATCGAGGCGATATCTTCGAGCAGAATCCTATTTTCAGTGATCATGGTTGAGAGCAGAAACTTGGTTTCTTGGACAATGTCCGCTTTGCTATTTTGAGCAACCGTACTGGCGCCCCTCACTCCCCGAACCATAGTGCACACTCCTCTATTAATCCTTCTGTTACAACGGTTTTGTCATAGGTTTCGCCAGACAGCATGGCGATCGATGTCGCCTCCGTCAACGTCTCAGGAAAGAGATGTTGATTGAGATTCAATCCAATGCCAATGACCCCAAAGTACGCATCCCCTCGACTGATCTTTTCCACTAAAATACCACAGAGTTTCTTCCCGTTCACCAAGAGATCGTTGGGAAGCTTGATCTCGGTGTTGATTTGGAATTTTTTGGCTAGCCAGGCTTGGAGTTTGAGGGCTATCCAATAGGGGAGCGCGTCTGGTTTCGCAGCGCCGCTGCGCAACCAGACGTGGGGATTTTCAACGTTCTGTCGCCCCATGGATCCCATGGGGTCGAAAGCCCGAAGACCTTTCGCTTCTTTTTCTTCCCGGCAAAGCCGGGAAGAAATCGGCGAGAACGACAAAAACGAAAAATACACTCCCCCTGGAGGAGACACCCATTTTCGATCAAACTGTCCTCGTCCAGCCGTTTGGACATCCGCCGTGATACACATCCCATCGGGAAACACATGCGCTCCCGTGAGGCGACCTAGGTGTTTAGCGAGGTCGCTGGTGGAGGGCAGCGTGTGGTAGTGGAGATGGGGGGGGTTAGGCACCGCATACGCCCTCAGCTGTCGGTGATGATTGGTCACCAACGGCTATTGTTTCAGGAAAATAGGGTTTTAAAGCATTCATTATGCACCTTATATACCTTTTTTTCTGGGATCAAAAACCCCATGTGTTGCACTTCGAAGTTAAACGCGGGAAAATAAAAAAATCAGAAAAAGGAGAAAAAAACATGAAAACCACAATCATTGCGTATCTTGCTTCATTTTTGACAATGGCCTTGGTAGATGGTATTTGGCTTTCGTTAACAGCAAAATCGTTTTATGCAAAAAACATGGGACCCCTGATGAACGCAACACCCTATTGGGTGCCAGCTGTTCTCTTTTATCTACTATTTCCGATTGGGCTGACGTTCTTAGTGATACTTCCTGTGATGAAGGGGGGCGGTTCTCTTGTGCAAGCGGGATTACTGGGTGCATTGTTGGGCTTGGTGAGCTATGGCACCTACGATCTTACCAACCAGGCGACAATCAGGGAATGGCCTTTTGTTGTTACGGTTGTGGATTTGATTTGGGGCACGTCTGTTTCAGCGGTGGTTTCTATGGTGGCCCTTAAGATTGTGATGAAGTTTGGGTAATCACCCCCACGCCCTCTGCCACCACCGCTGTGTCGTGGGATGCTGCGCGACCTGAATGGCTCCGGTTTTCATCCCATAAAGCACCACGCCTACGGCCACATGGTCTTCTGGGTTGCGGATAGTGTGGTGGAACTGGGGATGTATGCCCAATCGGACGGGTGCTTCAAAAATCTCCGAGGCCAAAATGCCCAATCCAGGAATGGCGCTACCGCCACCTGCGATGATCACGGGAAATCCTGACATATCCACATGCCTGAGCTTTTTGCGCACGAGGGCAAGGGTTTCCCGGACTCGCGCACGAATCACCTCCGCGAGTATCCGACGTCGGATATCACGGGGTCTGCCGTCACTGGGGATTCCCGGGATGATGTCCCCATCGGGAATGACAAAGGGCAAAACATGGCCATATTTTATTTTGACGCGCTCAGCATCTGAGATGGGAATACGCAAACACTGGGCGATGTCTTGGGTAATACGATGTCCCCCCACCGGCATCACGGAGCCCAACACCAAGGTTCCTTTTTGAAACAGGCTGGCCCTTGTCCATTTCCCACCAATATCGATCAGCAAGGCGCCATATTGACGCTCTGCATCGCTCAGACAGGCTGCGCCAGCACCGAACTGATCACAGGACAATCCGGCCACATAAAATCCCAAATTTTTGACAATACGGGTGATACTGTCCACCATGTTTTGATCTGAAAAAATAACGCGTGCGGTTATTTCCAATTGACGACCCGCTTTGCCAATGGGGGTATCCACGGGATGTCCGTCTAGCAGCGTCTCGATACTGCTGCCATGGACCATGATCTCATGGGGATGTCTGACCACCTGCATGGCCCGTTTGAGACACTGTGTGACATCTTCGGCCTGTACCAAACCTGAGACATGTTGGAGTGACAGCACCCCTGAATTGATGACAAATCGGGTACCAAATGTGGGAAGTCCCACCACCACACGGCCGGGTTTCACACTGGCGGCACGCGTGGCCCGTTGCACAGACCGAAGGATGCTTTGGGAGAGCCCATCTTCGTCGGTGATGCCCGTTTCATCCAGCCCTGTTGTCGCGGAACGTCCCAGACCACGAATAATGACCTCCTGCGGCTGGGGGAGTTCGCAGACCACCGAAGAGATTTTGCTTGATCCAATGTCCAGGCCCAATACACTTTCAGCCATTTTCGGCATACTTTACAATGACTTTGCCTTTGGCGCGCATGTCAATATACTCCAACGGCTTGGGGTCTATTTCTTTGCCATAATACCAAAAGAATTTTTTGAGGAGCACCAGTTTTTTTTCCAGATCCACCAAAGAGCCCAGCCGGACGGGCAAGGTGTCATCACGGAGCAAGACAACATCGTCGAGGCCTTCAAATTCAGACGAAAAATCGAGCCCGGTGCAATCCAGCTGTAAGGCCGCATCGGGGAAGTGATAACGCACTTTGTCTACAATCGTGCGCAGTTTGGCCAAAACGACATCGCTGAGCTGATCATGGTCGAATAGCGCGGGGGGTAATCCCCGAATAATGAGCAAGTTGTCTTTTTCGGTTAAGCCGCCGTCGGTGGCGCCATCGGACAAGAGGGTGCCATCTTTGGCAATGACCACACTGCCCGTTTCTCCTAAAAAAGCCAGCCAAGGTTCTTTTTCAGTGATATGGAGGGTGAGGGTAGCGGGGAACGTAATATCCATGTCTGCTTTTTCAATTTTGGGGAATTTTTTCAGAATAAAGTCACTGCCCGTGACCCAGCGTAGCCACATCACATTTTGGCCTTTATGACGGGAAACTTCCGCAATGAGAGGAGAGTCCTCTTGGAAGTTATTGTCGCGAATCACGACTTTTTTGAGGGGAAACATGCTGTATTTAAATGCACGATATCCCCCATAGCCTAAGGCCATGATCAAAAACAAAACGCCCATATAAAAGCGTCGACGGCGGATATGTGGCGGTGTTTTAGCCATTAGAAATTTGGACTGGGGCAAATCCCCCTCCAAGCGTTTGAAAGTTGGTGACCTGACCTTGAAACAATCTGGCACCCACCATGAGCACCACCTCACCATAGACAAAAAACCGCAGATCATATTTAAACATGGCCGGTTGCGCAGTGAGACTGTCAGTCTCACTTGGCAGGGTCACAGGGACCATGTCTGCCTGAAAATAAGGCTGTACCACATAGGCTTGATCGAGAAGGGTATCGAATTTTTTTCTGGAAATAGAACTCCCTTTGTATACGGCCTTGCTTCCGTAGGTATTTTGGGGTTTAAAAAAACAGTGTTTGCGTTGCTGCCACCATGTTTCGGGAGATTCGTCTTGGATATGGCGAACAGGGGGAATCACCGATTGAATAAGAGCGATAAGGGCGGTATCGCAGCCGTAGCGCTCCAAAAAACTGGTTTGGGACATGGTCACCATCCGCCCCTTGTCTGCCATCAGGGCGTAGCTACTAGGATGGGGAGAGACGTGTACCTTTGGATCTGAAATCGCACGTGCGAGGACAGTGTTACTGGGCATGCTGAGGTAAAAATCACAGCAACGGTTGTAAATATTATCAACAGGTTTCCCCAACGCCATCAACTGTTCCCCATCGTAATAGAGGTCTTTCATATCCACGATGTCACAGAGATAGCCCCAGGATTGAAAGATAGCTTGATAGCTTTTGAATTCAAACATCGTGCGCTGTTCAAAAACATCTTCATCCACAATGACCACCCGTTGACCGGGAATCACAGGGCCCCATTCGGCGACAAACATCTGGCGCAAGGGGTCCCAGACGTCGGATGAGGGCACGGGTGTCAGTCCATGGGCGGCGTAGAGCAACGCAATGGTGGGATAGCCTGCCCCATTGGTATTAATTTCGATGAGGCGTGGACCTTCTGGCGTCATATAAAAATCAAAACAGAGCAAGGCCGAATCCGCGTTATCCAAGCGCACACCTTCTTGAATGGCGGCTTGGGTGTCTTGCCTGTAGAGGGGATGGTCTGTGACCCGACGAAAGGTACGTATAAATTTCTGGCACTGCGCGAATGTGGCGGATGAAAGGGGAACCACAGTGTCAGACACAAACAACGGCATCATGGTGGGTTCCTCTGCGAGAAAAGAAAGTGTCGGAAAATGGGTTTTGGGGGTGTCTAAAAAGCGACGAAATGTCATGGCGAGGTTCCTATACTAAAGTCAGAGGGGCAGGATAGCAAAAGTGGTAGTTTAACGCTATTTTCAGTTTGCGGTTCGAGACCATTTTTCCACCTGCCACAGTGTCGCTATTCATGTCATATAGGGCGGCTCTTGTGGGATGACCGTCACTCACCGCATTCCAGACATGTCCCCAGTGATTGCCACGCATCATAGTCATGACGATGCCGATGACATCGTCTCTGTGGATCAGATTCACACGACTATGGGGCGTATGTTTGGCGAGCCCTCGCGTCGCAAAACTGTGGACAGGCCTGTCGGGGCCATAGAGTCCCCCCAGGCGCAATACCGTCGTGGGTCCGGCGTGAGACATGATGACCGCCTCTGCTTCGGCCAATGCGCGGAGCCGTGGCGCAATGGGAGAGAAAGAGAGGTCTTCATCGACCTCATGATCACAGTCGGGGTAATACGATGTCGAACTGGTGAACAAAAGCTGTTGATGCGGCAACAAGGATCGCAAAATTTCACGCATTTGGGCCACATAGACAAAGGGATCCACAAAGTTGCGGCGAAAAGGAAGTGTGACGATGATGGTGTCGCTGTCCCAGCAGGCGTCTTTGGCACGGCGAGGATTTCCCTCCCCAACCTCTCCCATGGGAGGGGTTCCCACTTCGAGGAGGTGAGGGGTAAAGCCCTCTTTCGCCAACAGGTCACATTTTCCTGGCTGGGTGGTGGTGGCGTGAACGCGCCAGCCGTCGGCATGCAGGGCCTTCCCCAGAGATAGGCCCAGCCAGCCGGTGCCCAATAGGCTAACCGTTTTCACAGAGCGTGGTGACAATATCCCCGATGGCGGTGATGACCATGGGGTTTTCCCCGATAGGGCGTTCCATGGCGATGTCCAGTGCTGGAAAGGCCTCTGCAACCGCAGCGATCTGTGTGGGAATATCGTGATCCACATGTCCCCCACTGGCCATAAACAGGGGCAAAACCCGTACACGAAACGGCATATCGATGTGGTCGGTCCATGCGCTCACCACGTCCATTAACGTGGGTGAGGCAATTTCCATGTAGCAGAGATGCATGTCTTGGTCCGGATTTTGGGCTTGCAGTGTGGCAGTCAAGTGTTTAAATACGTCACACCACTTGGGATCACGACTGCCATGACAGATCAACGCAACTACGGTTCTCATCTGTTGAGCGACTGTAAAAAAGGCAATGCCTTGGCATCGGATACGACCTGAGGCATCTTCCCATCCCATTTTTCGATGGCCATTTTTTGGAGCACGGCGGGTGTCAATGTTTGAATCAGAAGGCGTTGGGCTTCGGCTTGTCCACGTGCGCGGGCCACTTCGGCATCGGCTTCATTTTTGGCGCGTTCAGAGAGAAATCTGGCCTGTTGGGCTTGTTGTTGTGCGATTTGTTTTTGCTCAATGGCTTTGTCAAATTCGTCACTGAAGTCCAAGTTTGCAATAGAAACATCGGTCACAATAATGCCACGAATTTTAAGTCTTTCTGTCAATGTGCCCAAAATATCTTCTCGGAGATCTGTTCTCAAAATGAGCAACTCTTCGGCTGTTTTTTCAGCACAAGCAGCCTTGACCATTTCTTGGCTGGCGGGACTCAAAATACGGGCAATAATAGCCGCCTCATCCCCAACTTCCCGGTAGATTCTGACGATAGCCGTGGGGTCTATATAATAATTGACCACGACATCCACGGCGACCTGTTGCAAATCTTTGGTCCCTGCAGTGCCACGGATATCTGCTTTTTGAATACGGATACTCATTTCATGAACTTGGCTCACAAAAGGCGTGACCATATGAATACCTTCTCCGAGTACCGTTTCGTTGATGCTCCCCAAGCGAACCAATACCCCACGATTCCCCCCCTCGATGATGACCACGGACAAGTAACAGAGGATCAATACAAGACCTACAGAAGCGCCAAGTGCGAGCTTGCGAATATCTGGAACTTGTTGTTGGGACATAGCGAACTCCTTTAAAATATAGACATATCCCCAAATTGAATTTGCGGATACGCTCCGAAATACATACTGGAGAGAGTCTATCCAAAAAGACAGGGGTTGGCGAGACTCTCTCTGTCATTTACGCTACGCGGTGTGCTTGGGGGCCAGGCGCTCCCAAGCAACCACCTCCCCGCGTACAAAATTGCTCCGAAAGGCAAATAAATGACCCCACGAGAATCCCGTATATTGGCCCTTTTGACTACGACATTCCAGCCCTTACACCTCACGGTGCGCAACAGCTCTGCGGGCCATCGCGGCCATCAAGGCGCCTCTACGGAAAGCCATTTTGACGTGCATATTGTGTCTGACACCTTTACAGGGATGTCGCGGATCGCCCGACACCGCGAGGTCAATGCGGCCCTCAAATCACTTTTTGATGAGGGACTTCATGCCCTGACAATCGTGGCAATGTCGCCGGAAGAATCCCCGCTGTCTTAGTGGGGATTTGTATCGATCGACAAGGGCGTACGTCATAACGTGCGCTTTCATATCAAGGAGATGCTTATGACAACAGTAAATGCAACCGAAGCGCGTGCACAATTGTATACCCTTATCGATGAAACAACGGCCTCCCATCAGCCGATCGTGATCAAGGGAAAAAGATCCAATACCATTTTGCTGTCAGAGGAAGATTGGAATACCATTAATGAGACACTCTATTTGGTATCTATACCAGGAATGCGTGAATCGATTATGAAGGGCAAACTTTGGTTGAGGAGTGCAGCCCGGAGCTTGACTGGTAATGTGGCAATTGGCCTATACCAAACAGGCGCAAAAAGATGCCCAAAAGCTGGAGAATTCTGGCCTCAAAGACAAGGCTCGAAAACGGTTTAAAATACTGCGTCAAAATCCGTTTCAGAATCCGCCACCCTATAAAAAGTTGGTGTGTGATTTGCAAGGGGCCTATTCCAGACGTATCAACATTCAGCATCGGTTGGTTTATCAGATTCTTGAACGTGATAAAATCGTAAAAATACTGAGACTTTGGACCCAGTATTCATGAGCGGAAGGGCGCAGCCCTTGGCTATCCCCCTTGTCACTTGTATGATGAGCCATACGTACTTGTCACCTCAGAAAAGGAACCCCCATGGCAATTGCAGAAGGTCTCTCACTTCCTTTTGAATCTGAATCTGCCATCCGCGTAGATTTTCTCGAAACCTTTCCCTATGAGGGGGCCCGCCAACGGGTCCGCTATGAGACCTCCGAGTGGTCTTGTGTTTGTCCATTTTCAGGCTTGCCAGACTATGGGCGTCTGGTCATCGACTATATCCCCGATGGCCATATCGTGGAGCTCAAATCCCTCAAATATTACATCGTGTCCTATCGCAATATCGGGATTTACCAAGAGCCCGTGACCAACCGTCTTTTTC
Organism: bacterium; assembly: GCA_947502965.1. Classification (GTDB taxonomy): domain Bacteria; phylum Margulisbacteria; class Marinamargulisbacteria; order SXXA01; family SXXA01; genus M30B43. The sequence goes on from CANNCG010000003.1 coordinate 30,913, forward strand.
AGGACTTAAAAACACTGCTAGCGCCCCAATATTTGCGTATTGAGACAATTTACAACACCCGTGGGGGCATTGATACCACATGCGTGATCGAAGAAGGTCAGGCATAGACCCATGATCTCTGACGTTCGCTTGCTGGTTGCCAACAATAAAAAAGCCCGTTTTGACTATGAAATCGTCGATACATTGGAAGTCGGTATCTCGCTGGAAGGCTGTGAGGTCAAATCGGTGCGGGCAGGCAAGGTGAGCCTCAAAGAAAGCTATGCCAAACCCGTGGGGTCTGAGCTGTGGTTGGTGAATTGTCATATTGCAGAATACACGATGGCCACCTTTGACAAAGTAGATCCCTTACGGCAACGCAAATTGTTATTGCATCGCCGTGAGCTGAGCCGTTGGATGGGGAAATGTCAGATCAAAGGATTTACGATTGTCCCGTTGCGTATGTACATCACCAACGGACAGCGTGTGAAGCTGGAGATCGGGCTGGCCAAGTCCAAAAAAACACATGACAAACGGGCGACTGTCAAAGAACGGGATGCAGACCGCGAAATCTCGAGAGGCTTGGGAGGTCGTTATTAGATGGCAACGGCACTGGTACTTTTGTCTGGCGGTCAGGATAGCGCCACATGTTTGGCATTGGCGATTGCAGAATTTGGGGCCGCTGAAGTGATGACCTTGTCTTTTGATTATGGCCAGCGTCACCGTATAGAGCTGCAAAAAGCCCAAATTTTAGCGGCAACGGCGGGCGTGTCCTATCAGGAAGTGGCGCTTCCTTTTATTGGGGGCCTGTCCCACAATGCCTTAACGGACAATACGATGGTCATAGACGCACTGGGGCCAGAGAGTATGCCCAATACCTTTGTGCCAGGTAGAAACTTGTTTTTTCTCAGTGTGGCGGCGGTTGTCGCCAAGCAGCATGGGATACGTATTCTCTATACGGGGGTATGTCAGACGGATTATTCGGGATATCCAGATTGCCGAGATACCTTTGTGAAATCCCTAAATGTGACCTTGAATTTGGCGATGGAAGACCATTTCGAGATTCGCACACCGCTCATGTGGATGACCAAATCGGAGACGGTGTTGCTGATGGCCGAGATGGGGCGCCTAGAGTGGTACGGCCATACGTACACATGTTACGAAGGCGTGGTCCCGCCATGTGGGACGTGTCCCTCATGTCTGCTACGCGCAAAGGGCTTCCATGAAGCAGGGATTTTCGATCCTCAGTTTGCATGATCGCGTCCTGTTGGCGCTGTCGCAAAAAAGCCATGTTTAAAACTTTCAAATCGTAAGCGCTCCAGGAACCCGATACTGCCGTCCCTCGAAAAATAGAGCTACGCTTTAGTAGCGAGTAAAAACTACGGAGACGTCAAATAGAAAAAGAGAGAGAAACAGACTGGGAAGCGGAATATATAGGGTGGCAAAAGAGTGGGTTGAGCCAAGTGGCGTATAGTACAAAATCTGGATACAGCCTGAGCTTGCCCCCTAACGGTGGACCAAAGTTCTAAAAAAAAGAGATATAAAATTCGTCGTCGTCGTGGCTGTGGAACTGTGGGAAACTTGCTCTGAAGTTTTCCATATTTCCATAGCCTGTTCTATCTAATGATCAGCTCCTTTGCAAG
>CANNCG010000004.1 GCA_947502965.1 bacterium
AAAAAGATTTTCGGATCCGAAGAGAACAAAGATATATTGATGTCCTTCATCAACAGTGTGGTGTCTGCGGAAGACCAGGTGGTGGACCTGACGTTGCGCAATCCGTTTAGCAGTAAAAGCTACCTTCAAGGGAAACTTGTAATCTTGGATATCCGAGCGGTGGATGTCTCTGGCCGTCATTACAATATAGAAATGCAGATCACGGATCAGCTGCACTATGAAAAGCGTGCGTTGTATTATTGGTCCGATATGTACGCGAAACAGCTGAATGAAGGGGCCACCTATTCTGAGCTAAAGAAGACCATCGGGATTCATGTATTGAATTTCAATCTGATGGACGAGACCGATTTCCATAACCGGTACTATGTGACCAATCATGAGAGTAAAAAGAGAGCCTTTCAAGACCTTGAATTACACACCATTGAGCTGGGGAAATTTGAGCGTGAGATGGGTGAGATTCGTACGACGTTGGAGCGATGGGCGGCCTTTTTGACGAAAGCCTATACGCTAAAAGAGAGCCAGTCTTCCGAAACGACGCAGGACCCCGAATTCCAGAAGGCGATGCATGTGCTGGAAACCTTGAGTTTGGATGACGACGAGCGGCTTGTTTACGATGGCCAGTTGCGGTGGCTGCGAGACGAAGAAGCCGGTTTGGAAAAGTCTTTTTATGAAGGTAAATTAGAAGGCCATCTAGAAGGTAAGCTAGAAGGCAAGCTAGAAGGCAAATTAGAAGGCAAATTAGAAGGCAAATTAGAAGGCTTGTTAGAAGGGGAACTGAAAGGGAAGCTGGAAATTGCCAGAGAAATGGCTGCTGCTGGGATAGACCCAGCGATGATCCGTCGCATGACAGGATTGTCGGACTGGTAATCGGTCAAACGTATAGGAGGGACCGCAGCATCGGCGAAGCGAAAGCGGCAACCGGACGGTGGTGGTGCATGGCATTAACTCAGATAAATACATTGGGTATACCGAATCCTCCTTCAGCCGCAGACGCCGTATCCCCGATGATGAATAGGCTCCCGCCACGATTTGAAATCCAGATTTCATTTTGGAACGGGAATAGGGTTCAGTCGTGTGTAAATGGCTTTTTTTCTCGTCATTGAATCCAATATTTGAGCCATGGATTTTCATTAAAAGCGTTACTGAATTACAATTTGTTTTTGTATTTCCTGTGCCAAGTGGGCATGCAAGGCATGTCCTGACGCCACCCCGACCACATGTCCGGTAAAGGGTGTTCCCACGAGGGCCATATCGCCGATGAGGTCGAGGACCTTGTGTCTGACCAGTTCGTCGGGAAAACGTAGCGTAGTGTTTATATAGCCGTCTTCACCAATGACAACGGCATTGTCCAAACTGCCACCGAGTGCCAATCCCTGGGCTTTCAAGGCCTCTACTTCATGGCGAAACCCAAAGGTTCTGGCAGGTGCTATGTCGGTGATATAGCCCTCTGGGGTCCAGACAAAACTGTAATACTGATATCCGACAAAGCTATTTGGGAAATGTAAAAGATAGGTAAATCGGCGAAGCGTGTCGGGAAAAACGCTGGCGGTGCTGCCATGGGGTCCTTGGACAGAAATAGGGATCCTAATGGCCGGAATAGCCACGCAAGGAAGCGCTTCTATCCCGGCGTCGATAAACGCATCTGTAAAGGTTTTTGCGCTGCCATCCAAAATAGGGACTTCTTCGTCGGACATGGTGATGTCGGCACATGTGATACCTAAGCCATAGAGTGCCGATAGCAAATGCTCTGGGGTGCGTATGCGTTGCCCGTCTTTTTCGAGGAGGGTGGCTCTCGCGGCAGAGAGGGCATAGCGTGCATCACAGGGAATAGGGGTGTTCGCATATCCCTGACGAAAAAACCGAATACCGGTTTCGGGGGTTCCCGGCGAGATTTTTATCTGGATCTCAACCCCGGAATGAATCCCAATCCCAGACAGCATCAGTTTCTTTTTGAGGCGTTGCACCCTTATGTCTTGTGATGATGAAAACCGACCATGAGTAGGACGGCCAAGAGGCCCAACACGATAGCAAAGTATCCGTAGCCATGGTCCAACGGGGAGGTCATGGCCCAGTACCCCAAAAATGGTCCTATGATACGGCTCAAGCTGCCAACACCTTCGTAAATCCCGATGACAGCCCCACGGTTGCCCGCTGGGCTGACAACGGTTAGTAGGGAGGGAAGATAGCTGTTCACAAAGCCCACGCCTAGGGAGAGAATTGCCAGTGCGACGAGTAGGAAAGAGAGAGAACCTGCCGTATGCATGCCCAGAAACCCAAGGCCAGAAGCCACAATACCGATCACCGTGGTGCGGACCAAATTTTTGGGTGCACGACGGGTGAGTCCGCCTTGGATAAACAAGGCCAAAATACCGACATAGAGAAACAAAAAGCTATTCTGACGTTCGTCAAAGCCAAAGCTCTGTGCGGTAAAGAGTGAAAAGGTGCTCTCGAAGCTGGAGAAAAGAACCATGAAGCCGACCTGAACTAGGCAGATGGTGGCAATTCTTTTGTGCCCAAACATGCCCAATGTGTCACGGAAAGAATACTTGGTTTTTTCATGATATTTTTCGGGTTCTTTGAGGAAAAAGAGGGTGAGAAAAAAGGCCAAAAAAGATAAACTTCCTGCAACAATAGCCGCAACACTGTGTCCGTGATTTCCGATTCCATAGAGAAGACCCCCTAACGCGGGTCCCAGGATAAATCCGGTTCCAAACGCCATCCCGATAATGGCCATGCCTTTGGGCCGTTCCTCTGGGGTGGTAATGTCTGCGGCATAGGCTTTGGCCGCCGAAATGTTACCCCCCGTAAAGCCGTCTAGCAGTCGTGACAAAAAGATGAGCCAATAACTGCCGGCCATGGCCAATAATACATAGGAAAAAACGGTTCCCAATTTGCTAATCAAAAGAATAGGTTTACGACCAAATCGGTCCGAAAGCGCGCCGAGTAGGGGCGCTGCGATAAACTGTGCAGCGGAATAGGCGGCGAGTAACATGCCTATTTTGAGGGGTGTTTGTTCAAATCGAATGGCAATCTGTGGGAGAATAGGGATGATCAAGCCGAACCCAATGAGCTCGGTTGCGACGATCAGAAAGAGAATAAAAAAAGACCGTTTTTTATCTATAGTCATGGGATTGGAGTATCATAGCGGTCTGGGAAGATGAGCGTCAAACTGGGGAATATCTCAAACTGCGCCATTCCCGAGTTTGTTTTACCTAGACAGATATTCCCAAACTGGTTTCAATAGGCTGACTATGGACATTCTTTTACTTGCAGCCTTGATTCTTTTAAATGCTGTTTTTGCCATGTCAGAAATTGCCTTGGTATCTTCCCGGAAAGGGCGATTGCGTCGTTTGGCCGAGGACGGCAAACCTGGTGCGCTTTCTGCCCTTCATTTGCGAGAAGATCCGTCTTCTTTTTTGTCTACCGTCCAGGTGGGGATCACGACGATTGGCATTATGAGCGGGGCCATTGGCGAAAATGCATTGGCAGAACCCCTCATCGGACTGTTAGAACAACTGCCCCTTGTGGCACCCTACGCACACCTCATCGCGTTGACGGTGGTCGTATCGGGATTGACCTATTTTTCTGTGGTGATTGGGGAATTGGTACCCAAACGTTTGGCCTTGTTGGCCCCTGAGCTGATTGTCTCCATTGTGGCGGCCCCGATGATGGTCCTGTCGCGTGTGGCCAAACCGATAGTGTGGTTGCTGTCTTCTAGCTCTACCCTGTTGCTACGAATGATAGGCGCGCCACAAAAAGAAACAGGATCTGTCACCAACGATGAGATTCGTGTCTTGATGGAAGAGGGGTCTCATTCAGGGGTTTTTCATGAAAGTGAGCAAGCCATTGTTTCCAACGTATTGCGTTTGGATGAACAAAAAGCAAGTACAATTATGACCTTGCGGCAAGATATCTATTTTGTGGATCTCAATGACAGTGCTGCGGAAATTCGCCGTCGTCTTTCTAATAGTCCCTATACCCGCATTGTGCTGTGTCATGGGGGCTTGGACCATGTGATCGGGATTTTAAGGACAACGGACTTGTTAAAATCAGCCTTGGCCAATGAAGCCTTGCGGTTGCGACAGTCGGGATATCCGCCACTGTACATTCCTAGAGGCGTGACTTTGACCACGTTGTTGGAGCACTTTCGCCGCTCAGGTCAGCTGATGGCCTTGATCGTTGATGAATATGGGGTCATCGAGGGGGTGGTGACATTGACGGATGTGATGACGGCCATTGTTGGCGATTTGCCATCTGATCAAGACGTGGAAGAGGCTATGGTACAACGTCAGGATGGATCTTGGCTGGTAAGTGGGAGTGTGACGATTGCCGAGTTTCGTGAAACCTTGGGGATAGAAGACCCGCTACCCGGCGAAAGTGAGCATTTCTTTCAAACCTTGGGCGGGTTTATGATGTATAAATTGGGACGTATTCCAGCCGTTTCGGATAGGGTGCAGGTGGCAGATTGTCTGTTTGAGGTAATGGATATGGACCAAAATCGTGTGGATAAGGTACTTGTATCCAAACTGGATTAAACAATAAAAAGGAGTCTCTCATGATCAAGGTGTTGGTAAATGGTGCGCATGGCAAAATGGGGGCTGAGGTGGTACTCGCGGTGTCCCGTGAAGAAGATATGGTAGTGGTCGGCAAAATCGACCGTTTTGACAATTTGGCAGAGCGCATTCAGACTTTGAAACCCGATGTTGTGGTAGATTTTACCCATCCTGATGTGGTGAGTGACAATGTCAAAACCATCCTCTCAGAAGGGGTACGCCCTGTTGTGGGGACAACGGGCTTGTCCGACGCTGATTTGAAAGCTATTCAAACCTTGGTCAAAAAGAAGAAACTAGGGGCCATTGTGGCGCCGAATTTTGCAATTGGCGCGATTTTGATGATGAAGTTTGCCTCAGAAGCGTCCAAATATATGCCACGTGTGGAAATCGTCGAATACCATCATGACAACAAAGCCGATGCGCCGTCAGGAACAGCCATCAAGACAGCGGAAATGATAGCCGCAACCAACCACCATATTAACCAATCAAAATTGGTTGAAACGGAAATTATTCCCCACGTGCGTGGGGGAAAAAAAGCCCATATTCCCATTCACTCTATTCGTTTGCCAGGCTATGTCGCGCATCAAGAGGTGCTTTTTGGTGGTTTGGGTCAGACCTTGAGTATCCGCCATGATGCGTTGTCTCGGGAGTCATTTATGCCTGGCGTTATTTTGTCTATTCGAAAAGTCATGCAAATGGACCATTTTGTGTATGGGCTGGAAAACCTGATTTGAGGATGGCTTCACAGCGGTGTCTCCGACTTGCTCACGTCCATTGAGTCGTTTCTTTAAAGGAAAGCGTACCTGGCCTTTGGCCTTTTTTCTCAGCGCCCTTTTCTTGTTTTGGCTCATTTTTCCTGCCTTTAAAGTGGATTTGGATCCTGTGGAGCCCACCGATAAACAGGTGGAAGTCTTTGATACGGTCATCCGGGGATATGAAAACGCCAAACTGAGATGGCAAGTCAAGGCGAAAACCGTGTGGACCGGGTACAATCCTTTTTTGTTTCGGGGTGAGGAAATAGGGCCTGGGGTTGTCTTTGACGATCACGGCGAGGCCATCATCAATGATATTTTTTCTGGGCAGGTACAGGTCAATTCCAAAACCAAAATTTTGTACGCCTATGACACGGTTTCAGCCTACTTTGTTCCCCGAAATCTGGGTGTGGGCCCATCTGTTTTGGCGGCTAACGACACCCAAAAACCGGTGAGGGTAATGGCCGGCGGCCTCAAATATATCGAAGCAGCGAAGCGTACCTATCTCACAGACGGGGTTCAGATTATGCAGGGGAAGGCACGTATTTTGCCCCATGTGTCGGCAGAGCTGGATAACAGTACCAATACGGTACTCATTGCAGATGGGTTTCAGATGTTTCTGGAAGATATGGTGGTCTCTGGCAATCAGATGGAAATTGTCATCGATGACGCGATTTCCCATATTCGAGGTGTGACCTTGGTGTGCCAGGAACGTCCAACTACAAATCAGGACATGGATCCAAGGGAACGGGAATTGCGAAAAAAAACATCCACGCTCACAGCGGATAATATGCGTGTCGAACAACATGACGACACCTACCGTATCGCCGTGTCTGGCAATGTGATTGCGCGGCAGTCAGGGAAAGTTTTTATAGGAGAAAGTGGGACCTATGACAGTGCAAACAATAGCCTTTACTTGTCGGGAAATGTGCGTATAGAGCTGTCTGACTTGCAGTGGCTCATGGCACCCGAACGCAGAAAAACGATGAAAAATGCGGACATCCAAAAAACACTGGGCTTGTCTACGGTGATTACCAGTGACCATTTGAGTTTTGATTCTGAAAGTCAGATACTGGTACTTATGGGCAATGTCCATGTGCAGCAAGAAGATAAAGATGTGCGTTGTACCAAAATTGTTTATAATGACCGTGAACAACGTGTGGTTTTGTCGGGAGATGTGACGATTATCAAAGACGGCCAAGACGCCTTAGTGGCCTCCACCATCGTGGTGAATTTGAATGAAGAAAGTTACATGGCCACAGGCAAAATTCAGACTGAATTTAAAATAAAGAGAGCAAAAAGATAATCATGCTTCAGATTTCACAGATTCACAAATGGTTTGGGCGTCAACATGTGGTGAGGGGACTTTCTTTTTCTTTGGAAAAGGGCATGATCCTAGGACTTTTGGGGCCCAATGGCGCAGGAAAAACGACCACGATTCGGATACTGACAGGTCTCTTGTCTCCCAGTGAAGGGGCGGTTGTGGCCACTGTAAATGGCGCAGAGATATCGCCTCTGAGCTTGGATTTTCGTCGTTATGTGGGCTATTGTCCCGAGCATCCTCCGTTGTATCCCGATATGACGGTTTTTCGTTATCTGCACACCGTCTGTCGTTTGCGTGGGGTGCCCAGACGGGAGTGGGAGGCGGCGATTGTGCGTGTGATGACGGATTTGGATTTGCTGTCTCTGACCTATCGGGAAATCAGTGTTTTGTCGAAGGGGCAGCGTCAACGGGTGAACATTGCCCAGTCTTTGGTGCATGATCCTGATATCTGGATTTTGGACGAACCCTTGGGTGGCTTGGATCCCGAACAGGTCAGTATGGTGAGGGATCTAATTGTGGAGATGGGCAAAAATAGGGCGGTTCTTGTTTCCTCTCATTTGTTGTCTGAAGTGACCCAAATGTGTACGGATATTCTAATTTTGAAGCAAGGTGTCGCCTTGCTGTCATGTCCTATGCACCAGTTGATGGCTGGCGCGAAACCGCTTTTATTGACAGTGGCTGTGACGCCGGAGGTCTGGCAAGGGCCCTTTGCTGCTGCTTTTGGGACTGTTTCTTGGTATTTTTTGGGTGAAGAAGAGGGACTCTACCGGTATCGGATTGCTGCGGATACGGACATCCGTGAGGCCTTGTTTCGCCTTTGTTGTGACCAAAACTGGTCTATTTATGCCCTGCATGTGTCTCAAAAACCCCTCGAAGAATTGTATTTGGAGGTGATTCGATGATGACTGTCTTTTTGATCGCAGGGCTAGAGTGGCGGCGGCTTTGGTCGACGGCGATGCCCTATTTGACTGGCGGCCTTTTTGTCGGGTTATCGGGATACTTTTTTTGTATGCTGCTGTTTGTGTCCCACCATGCGGATCTCATGCCTGCGACTTCTTCGAATATGTTGTTTTTTTTGTTGGTGATTATTCCCTTTTTGACGATGCGTATTTTTGTAGAGGATAGGATTTTGGGTACCGATGTGATGTTGCAGACGGCACCGTTGACGGTGTCTCAGATTGTGATGGGGAAATATGTGTCTGTGTTGGGCACCGTGTTGGTTTTTCTTCTGGCCACAGTGCCTATCCCCTTGGTGCTGTTGTTTTTGGGAGACCCTGATAGGGGCATGCTGTTGGGATCCTACTTGGCCATGCTGTTGTTCTCGGCAGGCGTATCGGCCATCGGGGTCTGGGCCTCTAGTGTAGCCCGTCATTATGTTGTCTCGGCATTGTTGGCCTTTGGCGTATTGATGTTTGTGTGGTTGTCTGGGGCCTTGGGCGGTGTGTTTCATGGCGTTTTGGGTACAATTTTTCAAAAAATAGCCATGCCCACCCATGTGACATTGTTGCAGCAAGGCATCGTTACTGCTGAGGATGTGGGATACTTTTTGGTGGTGACGGTCTTTTTCCTTGTGTTGACTGGGATCTCCGTTTTGTTTCGAAGGGAAGCCGCATGACCTCTCCAAAATGGTCCCGTTTGTTGCGGCACACGGGTGTCGTCGTTTTCCTTCTCATTGTTGTGTCCATGTTGTTGTATGCCCTTTTGAGGACGATTCCTCTTCGAATAGATCTCAGCCGTCAGCAGGCCTTATCTTTGACAGAGCAGAGCACCCAGTTGTTAGAGGGATTGTCGACGGAAGTCGCTGTCACGGCCTTTTTGCGTGCAGGGGAAGGGGATGCTGGGCTTGTATTGGGACTTCTCAGAGAATATCAGCGTCATACGTCGCGGTTTAAACTGACGGTCGTGGATCCCGATCGTGATCCTGAACATGCGGCGGTTATGGGGGTAGATGCCTATGGGACCCTTGTGTTTGAGAGCAAATATGGACGCCGAGATGTATATTTGTACCAACTCTTTTCCCAGGATGAGCAGCGGCAAACGCCGGTCTTTATAGGAGAACAGGTGCTCACAGGGGTTTTGAAAGCCTTGGTGTCTTTTGAGGCCCCACGTGTCGATGTGGCGTTGTTTGGGGTGGAACGTCAGATTCAAGAGAGTGGGTTTTTGTCTTTCTTTCAGGCCTTGGCGCATGACTTTCGCGAGTTGCGCTTGGTGTCTTTGGATGGGTCTGTACGTGATCCTGCGGACGTGATGCTGGTGGTGGTGCCGTCCTTTCCTTTGGCCCCAGAAATCATTGCCCGTCTCCGGTCCCATGTGGAATCTGGGCGAGATTTGATTGTGTTGATGGATCCCTTGCGTCCCTCGGAGGTCTTCGCTGACTGGCTGTCGGATTATGGGATTCGGGTATTGAATGGGGTGATTATGGACCCGTCTGCGTCGTACTTTAATTCGGTTTCAACGGTTATCCCGAACATTGCTTCGCATGGCATTACCCAGCCGATGCGTGTCCATCAGCTGTCTATGGTCTTGCCTGTTGCCGGGGCTCTGGATATTTCGGGTATAAAACAACCGGTGACCGTGTCTCCTTTGTTATCGTCTTCGCAAAAATCTTGGCGTTCGCAGGGGCCGGACGCGTCCATTGCGCCAGGTCAGGTAACAGGGGCCTTTGTGTTGGGGGCTTTGTTTGAAAACATTGGCAAAGGTGGCCGGCTCTTGCTCATCCGAGACGCTGATTTTCTCAGAGACGAATTTATCGCGGTTCATGGCAATCAGGATTTTATTTTGAATGCGGTCAGTTCGCTTTTGGGTCAGTATGAGGATGTGACCATTCGTCCGCGTTTGATGGGGGGGGCGCCGCTGGTCTTGACCTTGGCCCAGACGTCGTGGATATTTTTGGCGTCCAGCGTGTTGGCGCCTTGCTTGTTTGCGATTGTGGGTACTTTTGTCTGGTGGCGCCGGCGTCGGCAGCGTAAATGAGCCGGTCTTTTCTCCGTCTGACACTGGTATTAGGTCTGCTCGCATGTGTGTTGGGTGTGGTGATTTGGTATCTCTACCGTCCCCCGGCGATGAGGGCCTTGGCTGCGATAGACGGGGTGTCTTCGCTTGTCTTGACAGTAGAAGGGGTGTCAACACATATGGTCAGATTAAATGGCCTGTGGCAAGCAGATCCGCCGCAAAACATGCCCCTGGATCAGGAGGCTATCGCGGATATTGTGAGGACGGCCAAGACCGTGCAAAGCCGGCGTACCTTGTCTGCGACGACTGCAAACTTGGAAACCTTTGGTCTTCTGTCGTCTAGGAACCATCTGGTGTTAAATTCTGAAACAGCGTCGGTTCACATGGTGTATGGGCGTCATACCTTTGATGGGGCAGATGTCTATATGCGTGTTCTGGGGAATCCCGAGGTTTTTCTGGTGTCAACGGAGCGTGTTCAACACCTGCTTCGCCAACGTTCGGAGCTGCGAGATCCGTATTTATTTGGGGTGCCTTCTGCAGATACGTTGGATAGACTTGTGCTGGAACTGCCTGGGCGGCGGTCTATCTTGATGGTGCGTCATGGGGTATTTTGGCTCTTGGAAGATGCCCAGAAACAAACGTTGCATCTCGTAGATCGCGCCTATTTGGACCAGCTCATTAGCGCGTTGGGGAGTCTTTCTGTGCAGCATTTTGTACAGATGCCGTCTCTGAAAAAGAGTCAGGCTTTGTCCCGTCTCACCTTTCAGGCGGGGGAAATACAGCGGGAACTCTTTTTTTTTTGGGTGTCAGGATTGTTGTTTGTGGCGTTGCCAGACTATCCCAATGAGGTGTTTCAGGTCTCCTCTGAATTTGAAGATCACTTGCGACATGACTGGGTGGCCGAAAGACCTTTCTTGATGGATCGGTTTTCACTGGATGCGGTGACGGTGGACACTGTCGCAGAGACCTCGTCGGAAAAAAAAAAGCGAGACTATCACAAAAAACCGACGGGGAAATGGCAATCTCAAGGCCAAGATGCGACGCTGTGGGTACACAATTTCTTTGTGCATTTGTCAGCTTTAGCGCGTATGATGCCTGCCGTACCGCCCACGGTTATAGGGCCTGACTATGCGGTTGTTTTGCGTATGGGGACGCATCAGTCGCATTTGGACATTACGAGAACCGAGACGACAGGGGATGGCGATCCACTGCTACGGGTACGGTTGATGGGACGTACGATGTGGGTGAGAGATCCCGGCGGGCAGTTTATCGCCCATATGTTGGGACACCCTTGACCATGTCTGAGCCGCAGGTGATGCCCTTGCAAAAAAATGAAACCTATAGTTTGAAAATAGACGATCTCACCCATGACGGGGCGGGTGTCGCAAAAATTGGTGGTTTTCCCATTTTTATTCCAGGGGCGTTGATTGGGGAAGAGATCCGTTGCCGGATTATTCAGGTCAAATCAAAGTATGCCATTGGGAAGTTGGAAGCGGTGTTGCAGCCGTCCAAAGACCGTGTACTCCCCCCATGTGCGATCTATGGCAAATGTGGAGGCTGTCAGTTGCAGCATCTGGACTACGGGGCGCAACTGCAATGGAAACAACATCTGGTCCAACGCCACATGATCCATATCGCAAAATCAGATGTGAGGGTTTACCCCCCGATAGGCGCAAACGAAATCCAAAGGGCGAAGCCCTTTGAAAAAAAAAAACCTCTTTCGGCGGAGCCGAAAGAGGGTGAATGGCGCTACCGCCATAAAGCCATTTTGCCCTTTGGGGTTTCCCCAAACGGAACCCCCATACTGGGCTTCTATGCGCCGCATTCTCACCGTGTAGTCCCTGTCTCAGACTGCCTCATCCAAGCGGGAACCTTTGCCGAAATTGTGTCTATCACGCTCTCCTTTGTGCGTGATGCAGGGCTCTGTGTGTATGACGAAGCAATACACAAAGGTCTTCTGCGGGCCTTGGTTATTCGACGCTCGGCAACGACAGGGAAGCTGGTCGTGGGGCTGAGTCTCAATGCCAAAACATGTCCGGCTTTGTCTGTCTGGGTGGAAAGCCTGCAGGCCCTCCCTGAGATTCAAGGTGTATTTTTGTGTCAAAATTTTGGGCGCAACAACGTTCCATTATCTGGTGCGATCCTACCCTTGTGGGGAGATCTGGTGTTGAGAGAGACTTTGGGAGAGATTTCTTTTGCCTTAGGGCCTTTGTCTTTTTTTCAGGTCAATCCGGCACAGGCTGCGTATATTGTGGCCTATTTGAAGGCGCTTCCGCTTGGGTCGTCCCCGATCATTTGGGATTTGTATGCCGGTGTTGGGACGATGGGGCTGGTCTTTGCCCGATCGGCATCTGTTGTCTGTGTGGAGATGGTGCCAGAAGCGGCACAACTGTGTCGTCTCAATGCAGCAGAAAATGGGTTGGACAATGTCCACGTGATCGAAGGGTCTTTGGAGTCATCTTTGGATCAGTTGGCCAGCTTGCCGTTGCCAGATATGGTGATTTTGGACCCGCCACGCCAGGGATGCCATGAATCGGTATTGGATTTTCTCCAAAATAGGGAGGTTCCTCTGATTGTCTATATATCATGTGATCCGGCAACCTTTGCGCGAGACAGTCTCCGTTTGTCTGCAGCCTATCGCTGTACGGATGTGCAGCCGGTGGATATGTTCCCCATGACCCGTCATGTGGAGGTGATTGGGGTGTTTCAGCGTATTACACTCTGTTTGTAGGTTTCTCCCATGATCCAGGGAATCCAGTGTTCTTATCTGTTCTGCTGATCTGCTTTTTGGGATCACGCTAAACCTACGTGAAAAAATAAATGTTTTGAGTTTACCAAAAGGGGTATCTTCTGAGGAGATTGGGTTTTATGTGTATATACTTTGCAAAATGAAATCCAGGGTTTAAATCGTGGCGTGGGCATAAGCCTCATATGTGACCAGAACGATTTAGAATTAAGGTTTTATTTTGGACTGGGTATAAAGGGGGATTGTGTATGAAAGACGCTTTGTTTATGAATCAGTTTGAAATTTCGCTCAAGAAATTGCAAGAAAAAAAAGGATGCTGTTCTAAAAAACGTGCGCTGTCACAACGCATGACAGAAAACCCCCTCTTTTATCTCAGCAACACAAAAATTAATGGACTATCCACCTCAGACGCTAAAGAACTGACAACCCTCTCTAAGCGCTTACAGATGCTTTTCTAAGAGGCTTATTTTTTGGCCTATAGGCCAAAAAATAAGCCTCTTTATTCGCTAAGCTCGGCGGTTGCCCAAGCGTGAATCTTGTCAATAAAAGTGACATGGTCATTTTTAATGACGACATCCCCTTGACGGCGGTAGGCATCCCGTGAAATTTGGTGGGGGGAAATACGGTCAAACTTTTCACCTGCAATCGATTGAATGACGGCGTCTTCGGCATCAATGACCAACACCTTGTCCACATAGGGTCTCAGGCCTAAGGCAATCACTAAAGCGCCTACAACAACCACATGAAACCCTTTTTCGCTATGGGCGGTAATTTCTTCAATCGCCACTTTTTTGAGAGAAGAATGGGTGATTTCATTGAGTTTGAGGAGCGAGGTCTGTGATGCAAATACTTTTTGAGACAGAGCGGTTCGAATAACCGCCCCACTTTGATCCAGCATGGCGGCGCCAAAGGCTTTTGAAATAGCCTGTGCAATTTCAGGTTTGAGGAGAATGTTGTGTCCTATTTTGTCTAAATCAACAACATGGGCGTTCCAAAGTGTAGAAATTTGATTTGTAGCGGTTGTTTTGCCAGTTCCAACACGTCCCGTAATGCCTAAAATCATGAATGGCGTCCCTTTATACTGATGTAATCCAAAACAGCGTTTGGTATGAATACAATTAGTTTATCCTGTTCCTGAGCTTGCGCCAAGTGGACTATTTTTGTCGTTGGTAAAGCGAAATATTGTTTTTTTTCGGGGCTGCTGCCTCCTACTTACAGGCCTATTAGATTCCCCACTTGGGGAATTCAATAGGCCTCTTCCCCTTGAAATACAACAGAAATTGTGCGAATGAGGATTTTAATATCGAGGATGAATGACCAGTTCTTAATATAGTAGAGATCATAACGAATTTTATGTTCGGGTCTGTTGGTCAAGACAGCACGTCCGTTAATTTGGGCCCAGCCGGTCATGCCCCCTTTCATTTCGTGGCGTAAATGGAAGTGGGGGATCTCTTTTTCAAAGGCATCTACAAAAAAAGGACGTTCCGGTCGTGGGCCTACCACACTCATTTCGCCTTTGAGGATATTGATTAATTGGGGCAGTTCATCAATAGAGGTTTTGCGTAAAAATTGTCCAAATGGGATATATCTCGCGTCTTCTTTTGTGACCATCACCGGGCCTGTTTGAGATTCGGCATCAGGGACCATGGTTCTGAACTTCAGCATGCCAAAAACGTTGCCATGCTGACCCACACGTTCTTGCGTGTAGAGTATGGGCCCTTTGGGCGATACCACCTTGATCAACACGGCGATGGCAAAGAGAATGGGTGAGAAAAGAATGAGAATAATCAAGGCAAGGCTATAGTCCATCAGTATTTTTGCAAACATTTCTAGCAGCGGCGGTTTGGGTGTTTCATAGCTAATAAGTGGAATACCATCAAAATCTTCGAATACAGCAAACGAGGAGAGCCAGCTTGCATCTGCGGATACTTTTTTGAGTGTGCAGCCTTGGCTTTTACAAAAAGTTTGGAGGGCCTCAGGCGAGAGTGATTGAAGGTCACTGACAATGATTAAATCCGGTTTTAACAATAAAATTTGTTGGGCATAACTGTCTGGTGGACCCAAATCAATAAACGTTTTTTGGAGGTGAAAATGCAGTTTATGAGGAGGGGCGAGGCATAGATTTCCCAAATAGCGATAGCCTAAACTGGGATACTGTACGATACGCTCCACAATATCTTGGGCGGCGTCATCCGCTCCGATAATTAACGTTCGAATGCGGTCTTTTCCCAATCGCAGTGCGCGAAGCTCCAGGGTATGAATGAGCATGTGGGCCAAGCTCAAGACAAGGGTTCCAATAAGCCATGTATAAAAAACGACATATCGGGATTCTGGAAACGACTTGAATAAAAACGTGATAGCCATGGTCATCACGGTGGCGAGACTGATCCCTTTTACAATGGCAATGAATTCGTCTACCTCTGGCATTAATCCAACAAAAGGGTGGTACATGCCACAGAGATAAAAGGTTGGAATCCAAATGATCAAAATCAAGGCCATGACATTGAGATAGGCCTCCACTTGTGCTTGCGGGTATACTTTGGCGTGAAAAAAAAGGAAATCTGAAAACAAGGCCAACTTAAACTTTAAAGCATAGGCAAATACAAAGATAATCGGAATCAAAAATATATCTGTTACCAGACGAAATAAGCGAAACCTCAATAAACGCTTTTTGATCACTCTTCTCGAATCTCCCGTGAAAGAAGTGCTGTCATGGCTTTTTCTACCGATAGTGATTCATAAAGTATCTGATAGAGTTGTGTCAAAATGGGGAGTTCCAATCCTTTTGTGTCATTCCAAGTCTTGAGAAATTGCACGGTTTTGATCCCCTCTGCAACCGCACAGCTACCCCCTGGAAGGGCCGCTTTCTTTTGTGCCAAGCTCAGCCCTACCTGATAGTTTCGGCTTTCTTTGGAGGAACAAGTGGCGATCAGGTCGCCGACACCCGAAAGTCCGTAAATAGTTTCTTTTTGTCCGCCAAACACGGTGGCAATGCGGGCCATTTCCGCCAATCCCCTGGTGAGAAGTGCCGCCTTTGCATTTGTTCCCAAGTCCAATCCGTCGGCAATGCCCGCGGTAATCGCCAAATAGTTTTTGAGAATACCGCCCCATGCGACGCCCAGGCGGTCTATTGAAAAATACACCCGAAAATAGGGCCGTGTTACCAATTGTGCAAACATTTTTGCGGTGACCTCATCACGACAGCCGACAACCGCTGCACATGGCTTTTGCTGTGCCACTTCCCGTGCAAGATTGGGTCCAGACAAGACGCCCACATGGGGGGTGTCTACTAGCGCACTGGCGGCAATGGTGTGTTCAATCTGGCGGCACACTGTCCAATTTGGGGGACCTATAACGCCTTTGGATAGGCATAATACGGGGGCGTTGATCTCATGGGAGAGAAACTGTTGAAGAGTATCGGTGAACTTTGTGGGGACGGAATATAAAATGGCGCTGACATCTGTCAGGACAGCCCGCATGTCTTGGGAGGGATACAGTTTTGGGAGAGAAATTCCGGGCAATGCAATCTTGTTTTCCAAACAGGACTGAAACAGTGTGACGTATTCAGGCCTGTGAACCCATAGCTTAACGTGATGCCCGTTCTCTGCACACATTTTGGCAACGGTCGTGGCCCAGGCCCCGCAGCCAATGACGGCGATCATGGCTATATCTTATTCTCCGTTCCATGCAACAGTCGTACAATGTTGGTCTTGTGTTTGTAGACAATATAAAGGCTAATAATCCCTGTAAATAGCCAATACTCTTTGGGATATCCAAATCCCCACATGAGAAATGGGAGTAAGATACTACTCAAGATGGAGACGGGGGAAACGTAGCGTGTGATGAGAATGCCTGTCATGCCAAGTGTAAACAAAATCCCAAATATTTGAGGGCTTAAGGCCAAAATAACGCCCAAGCCTGTGGCCACACCCTTGCCTCCTTTGAATTTCAAAAACGGTGAGAAGGTATGTCCCAAGATGGCCAACCCCCCGATCAAGACATGCATCAGCGGTTGTTCCCCAATGCCAGTGTGTAATCCAAGACGATGCAGCAGTTCAGGGCCCCCTTGTGTGAGCGCGATTTGTGTGGGAATAAAGCCTTTTACGGCATCTAGAAAAAAGACCAAACTGGCATAAGGAAGGCCCAGTGCCCGATAGACGTTGGTGGCCCCAAGGTTTCCAGATCCGAATTGGCGAAGGTTGACACCTCTGCATTTTGCGACCAGTAAGGAAAAGGGAATAGAACCCAATAAATAGGAAAAAAGACAAAACAAAAACAGCGAAAAACTCAGTTGCATTTAGGCGTTATTCTGAGGGGGTGCGTGTGAGTGCCGCATGGAGCGGGGATGCGAGATCCTCGAAAACATGTTCTGCCAGAAAAGAACTCCGCACATTGGGACCTGCAAAGACGTACCGAATTCCGGCGGCTTCGGCATCTTTTTTGAGCGCTGCAAATTCATCTGGATGGTAGTATCGCATGACATCTAGGCTGTTTTTATCAGGTTTCAAATATTGGCCCAGCGTCAAAATGTCGACAGGAATACCTTCTATATCTTTGAATACGCTGCGTAGTTGATCTTCTGTTTCGCCCAGTCCAACCATTAGCCCTGTTTTTGTCAGCATTTTGCTGTCAATTGATTTCACATTTTTCAGAAGCTGTACGGAGCGGGTATAAAGAGAGCCCTTTCGAACCCATTTATAGAGAGCGGGCACTGTTTCAATGTTGTGGTTGAGTACATCTGGGCGAGAGGCCACTACAGTTTCTAGATCTTTCATGCTGCCTTTGAAGTCTGGGATGAGAACTTCTACCCGAACATCAGGGAACCGCGAACGAATTTGGGTGACGGTATAGGCAAAGTGCGTAGCGCCCCCATCGGGAAGATCATCTCTGTTGGGGGAGGTGAGTACCACAAATTTGAGATTTAATTTTTCAATAGAGGCCAAAATCTTTTCGACTTCGGACAAATTAGGGGGCATCGGCTTGCCATGGGCCACACTGCAAAATCCACAGTTTCGGGTACATACCGTGCCTAAAATCATGAAGGTGAGTACCCCTTTTGCGAAACACTCTGACCGATTGGGACAACGTGCTTCTTGGCAAATACTATTGGGAACTTCCATTTCGAGAAGTTGTGAGAGGGCTTTTGTTGCTTTTAATTTTCCAGGATTTTGCCGAAACCATTCTGGAAGACGTTGGGGGGATGTGGGACTGGGGGCTGCTGCAGATTTTGTAGTCATAGTGGGTTGAAAGTCTAACAATGCGAACTCCAAGATGCAAGGCCAAGACAAAACCCTAAGAACCGATTGAAACGCTAGGTGTCATGGGATATCCCTCGTTCAAAGAAAATGGCACCCATTTTACTTTTTTCGCTTCTTTTAAATCTCGTCCCCAGTTTTTTGAACCCCCTCGGGTCCCCTATCGGTTCTTACGGTCAATCTCCCTCTCTAGGAAAGGGGTCCTTCTCATGCTAGATTAGCCCTTTACCTTTTATGCCAAAGGAGTCCCTCATGAGCAACCTCGCGGCTATAGATGACGCTGTAGCCAAATTTAAAGCTATTTTGAAAGAGCAACTGACCCGTATTGAGATCATGAAACAGGGGGGAGACTGGATTGATCTAGAGACGGTTTCCCCGCTTGTGATCGGCATCTGTGGTGGGGATGGGATTGGACCCTTGATTTCTGCAGAAGCTGAGCGGGTGTTGGCCTATTGTCTTCGTGAAAAATTGTCCCAAGGTGCTGTCGAATTTCGTAGAATTGAAGGCCTCACTATTGAAAACCGAGTGGCCGCCAACAAAGCCATTCCAGACGATGTTTTGGCTGCCTTGAAAGCATGTCACATCATTCTCAAAGGGCCCACGACAACGCCTCAAAAAGGGGACAAATGGCCAAATATTGAAAGTGCCAACGTGGCCATGCGTCGTGAGCTTGATTTGTTTGGAAACGTCAGACCTGTACGTGTGCCATCGCTGGGCATTGACTGGATTTTTTTCAGAGAGAATACAGAAGGCGAATATGTCTTGGGTTCCCGTGGCTTTGATGTCACCGCAGACATGAGCATGGATTTCAAGGTGGCTACAGAACAAGGCACCGAGCGTATTGTCAGGCTAGCCTTCGAACATGCCCGTAAAAATGGCAAGAGACGTGTGACCGTTGTTACCAAGTCAAATGTGGTCAAAACCACGGATGGCCGTTTTTCCGCAGTGGCCAGACGTATCGCGGCAGACTATCCGGGTATTGTGCTAGATGAGTGGTATATCGATATTATGACGGCCAAGCTCCTAGATCCCGAGCGACGTCACCAATTTGAGGTCATGGTATTGCCCAACCTCTATGGGGATATCATCACGGATGAAGCTGCCCAAATACAGGGTGGGGTAGGGACGGCTGGCAGTGCCAATATTGGCAAACGTTGGTCTATGTTTGAGGCCATTCATGGCTCAGCGCCGCGTATGATCGTCGATGGCCGTGCTGACTATGCGGATCCCGCCTCGATGATCAAAGCTGTGGCAATGTTGTTGGCCTACATTGGCCATGCAGAAACGGCGACCCGTTTGGAAAAGGCACTGGAGATCTGTGTACAATTTGAACGCAACGTGGTGATCACAGGTCGTTCCACAGGGGCAACGGCCAAAATCTTTACGGACTATCTCCTGTCATGGCTGGCATCTCCAGACATGGATGCAACCCACCAACGCTATCTGGAGGCCACACGCTAATGTCATTGGTAGACCAACTCCAAACCCTCAAAAACAAAGCATTTAGTGACATTCAGCAGGCCGTTTCTACCCAAGCTCTCGAAGAAATTAGGGTAGAATTTCTAGGAAAAAAGGGACTGCTCACAGAGGTTCTCAAAGGCATGGCGACATTGGACGTTGCGCAACGTCCCCTCATTGGCCAGGCGGCCAATGAGATCAAAACAGAAATTCAAGCGTTATACCAAGAGCGCGTGACAGGATTGCAACGCCAAGAACGTGATGCCCGCCTACGTGAAGAGGCGGTGGATGTGTCTCTACCTGGCCATGGCACAGACCTTGGCCTGCGGCATCCCCTGAATCAGGTCTTGTTGGAAGTCACGGCTATCTTTCAAAATTTGGGCTTTTCCGTACAAGAAGGGCCAGATGTGGAATCGGATTATTATAATTTTGAAGCCTTAAATATCCCCAAAGACCACCCCGCACGTGACATGCATGATACGTTCTACCTCAAAAATGGGGATGTCTTGCGCACCCATACCTCGCCCGTTCAGATTCGTACGATGACGCAGCAAACACCACCGATTCGCATCATTGTGCCAGGCAAAGTCTATCGCTGTGATACGGATGTGACGCATTCGCCGATGTTTCACCAGGTGGAAGGGCTCTATGTCGACAAAGATGTGACTTTTTCCCAACTCAAAGGAACGTTGTCTCATTTTTTAAAAACCTTTTTTGGCAAGGACAAGAAAGTGCGTTTTCGTCCCAGTTATTTTCCCTTTACCGAGCCATCTACAGAAGTGGATGTGGAATGTGTGAAGTGCGAAGGTCATGGCTGCAACGTTTGCAAACGCAGCGGTTGGTTGGAAATATTGGGTGCAGGTATGGTCAATCGCAAGGTCTTTGACTCCGTCGGCTATGATCCCGATCAGGTCACGGGGTTTGCCTTTGGATTGGGGATCGAACGTTTGGCGATGCTCAAGTTTGGTATTCCAGATATTCGCTTTTTTTATGAAAATGACAAACGGTTTTTGGGTCAATTTGGATGTGTGCCCAAAGCTCTGACAGGTGAAATAAAATGAAATACCCCCTTAGTTGGCTAAGTGATTATGTTGATATCCCATGTTCTCCAGAAGAACTGGCCATACGCCTGACGGCTGCTGGGCTGGAAGTAGAAGGGGTGTCCCATCTGGGCCGTGAGCTCACAGGGATTGTGGCCGGACGTATTGTCGATATTGCCAAACATCCCGATGCGGACCGCTTGCAAATCACCCAAATTGCTGACGGACAAAACACCCATCAAATCGTCACCGGTGCCCAAAATATTTTTGTAGGTGCCATAGTGCCCGTGAGCCTACCGGGTGCCGTCTTGGCCAATGGCCTGAAAATAAAATCCAGTAAATTGCGTGGGGTACCCTCCCATGGCATGCTCTGTTCCCAAACCGAATTGGGGATGACAGATACATCCGAAGGTATTTGGATTTTGGACGAGAAGACGCCGCTGGGTGTGGACATGGTGGCGCATGCAGGCTTGCGAGACGTTGTCTTTGAAATCGGTATTTTGCCAAACCGTGGGGATTGTTTGAGCATTTACGGCATGGCGCGAGAAATCGCCGCGGTGTTGAAGCGGCCGTTGCGTCCCTTGGAGAGCGCGCTCACAACCCTGTCTGACTTGGTGGTGCCGGAGGTGGTGTTGTCCGATGCCCGGTGTAGCACCTATGTGGCGCGTCGTATCCAGCTGCCCCGCACCAACACAAAAACCCCGCTTTGGATGCAACGCCGTTTGGTACTCTGTGGACTACGCTCACTGTCTTTGCCTGTAGATATTACCAATTACGTCTTGTTGGAAACCGGTCAGCCCTTACATGCCTTCGATATGGCCAACGTGTCAGGTGAGCTACATGTTGTGGCCGCTGCGCCTGGTACGATGTTACAAACCTTGGATGAACAGGTCCAAGCGCTTCCACCAGGGACCTTGATCATTGCCGATGACCATGGGCCGCTTGCCATTGCGGGGATTATGGGTGGACTTGGTTCTTCGGTGACTGGTGCCACCTCTGACATTTTGTTGGAGGCCGCTATTTTTGATCCCGTATCTGTGCGCCGTACGGGTGTGACATTGGGCTTGCGTACGGAGAGTGCCATCCGTTTTGAAAAAGGATTGGATTTTGAAGGCACAGAAAAGGCCTCCGACCGTGCGGCTTATTTGTTTGTCACGCTTGCGGGAGCCCACGTGGGAAAAACCCAATCATGGCAACATCCGGAGGCCCTGTCTCTGGCGCGCAAGATTCCCTTTTCATTTGAAAAAATAAATGGCTTACTCGGAACCACATTTTCACATGGCGAAATGCAAGCGGCGCTAGCCGCGTTGGGGATAGCTGTTTCAGAGGGCCATGCCAGTGTGCCCTCATGGCGGGCCCATGACCTGGTCGATTGGCCATGTTTGGCCGAAGAAATAGCCCGATTGTTGGGCTATGACCGTATTCCCGAAATCTTGCCGGACCGTTGGGTGCCTTTATATCCCCCTAGTCCTTTGCAGGCGGCCGTGACGGATGCGGAATCTTTCTGGATTTCCCGTGGATACCAGCAGGTGTGTACCTTTTCGATGATATCACCGGAGGACTTTAAAAAAACGCGAATTTCCTTGCCCTCTGACGCCCTGCATATTCGCAATCCATTAACGCCAGAAGCCAGTGTTTTGAGACGGTATTTGATGCCGTCTTTGCTGGAAGTGGCGGGGCATCATGCCAAACGTCAGGTGTCTTCTTTGCGAATTTTTGAGGTAGGCAAAGTGTTTTGGTTGTCCGAATCCGGGGTCCAGGAAAATCAGGTGAGTGGGGCCTTGCTTTATGGCCCATTGACCCAAGGCCATACCCCAAATCAACGTGAGTCGGCTACCTGGGATTTTGCCTATTTAAAAGGTAACGCTGAGGCATTTTTGAGAGATTTCGGGCTTGGCAAAGTGGCATTCAAAGCCTCGCGGTATCCGCAGTACCATCCCTATGCGAGTGCAGATATTTTTGTTTCCGATGTGTTGATTGGCAACGTGGGGTATTTGCACCCAGATGTCACCGAGACCTATGGGCTGGAACAGCGGGTTGGCTATGTGGGTCTCAATCTGACTGCGATAGCCAAGTATCAAGAACAGGGGGTTCGTTTTGCTCCCTTTTCACGCCATCCTTCTACGCGTAGGGATGCGGCCATGTTGGTAGCCAAAGACCAGCCCTATGATGAAATTGAGGCTGCGATTGCGCAGGTTTTGCCAAAAGAAGTGGTCGATTATTATCTCTTTGATGCCTACGAAGGGGCCTCTCTGGGGGCAGAGAAAAAGAGTTTTGCCTTTGCCTTTGTCTACCAGAATACAGAGAAAACCATGTCTGATGATGAGGTTAATGGCATTCATGAAAACTTCTTACAGCAGTTGCAGACGGTTTTACCCTTTGGGTTGAGGTAAGAGAATGGCGGTAGTGCAGGCGACAGATACGCCGATGTTGCGGCAGTATAGGGAGATAAAAGCACAGGCCGAAGATGCCATTTTGTTTTTTCGGTTGGGCGATTTTTATGAAATGTTTCTCACGGATGCCGAGGTGGCATCCGGAGAGCTGGATCTCACCCTCACCGGCCGTGGCAAGGATGAAAACAGAATTCCCATGTGTGGGATTCCCTACCATGCCGCAGAGAGCTATATTCAAAAGTTGGTATCCAGAGGCTATAAAGTGGCCATCTGTGAACAAGTCGAAGAAGCCACCGGTAAAGGGCTTACACGTCGCGAGATTGTGCGTGTTGTCACCCCTGGTACCGTATTCGGACATGGGTCCCTAGACGAAAAAAGCAACAATTATCTGGTCTCCGTTTGTCTGGTGAACCCCATGAGAAATTCCGATGTGCTCGGCGCAGCAAATGAGTCGCATCTTAATTACGGGGATCCAAAGGGCGCAAGCCCTTTGAAAAACGCCGATGTGCTCGGCGCAGCCGAGCACATGCGTTATGGGGTGAGCTTCCTCGACATCTCGACCGGCGAATACCGTATGGGTAGTTTCTCTGAAATAGACCTGCTTTCTCTTTTGGACCGTCTGGGTGCCAGAGAAATTCTTTTGGACGCGATGGTCACCCTGCCCGGCAAATGGACCATGCTCCAAAACAAGGTGGATATGCTGCGTTGGCGTGAGGCGCAGAGCCGCCTCTCAGCACATTTTGGCGAACATGTTTTTTCTGGCATGGGCCTCCAGTCTGTGGCATCGGCATTGCCTGCGGCGTGGGCCCTTTTGCATTATGTGATGACGACCCAAAAGGCAAGCTTGCCTCATATTACCCGTTTGCGTATTTTTGGTATGCAGGACCATCTGTTCATGGACCGTGTCACTGTCCAAAATCTGGAGCTCATCCAATCGCGTACGGATGCGGGAAAAAAAGGGACCCTTTTTGGCATTCTCGATGATACCTGCACCGCGATGGGCGCCCGCAAGCTCAAACAACTCATTCAATATCCATTGGTCGATCCTGCGCGTATCGAAATGCGTCTGGATGCGGTAGACGTCCTGGTTTATGACCGACTCTCCCGTGAAGAAATTCGGGAAATACTGGGCAATGTCTACGATTTGGAGCGCTTGGTCGGGCGTATTGTGGCCCATTATCAGCAACCCAGAGACCTGCTGTCCCTCAAACAAACCCTAACGGCATTGTCCTCATTGCCATCGGTGTTGGCCCATCTGACGGGGGAGCTCTTTCTCCGTTACCAAGGACTCTTTGCCCGTTTTGCAGCGCCGGGGAATCCTTATTATGGTGTTATTGCGCTGATCACCGATGCCATTGTCGATCCGGCACCGGCCAATCTGAGAGACGGAGGCGTGATTCGTCCTGGATTCCATGTGGATTTGGATGCCCTGACACAGTCGTTTCAGGATATTCGCATGTGGATACAGGGCCTTGAAATCGCTGAACGGGAACGTACCGGGATCAAGTCGCTCAAAGTGGGGTATACCCGTGTGTTTGGCTACTATATCGAAGTGCCCAATGCCCAGTTGGAAAAGGTGCCGATAGACTATATACGCAAGCAAACCCTCACCCATGCCGAACGATTCATCACCCCCGAACTCAAAGAAAAAGAAACCCTTCTTTTGCATGGCGAAGAACAACAGCAGCAGCTAGAGGTGACGATTTATGGCCAGGTGGTGGACCATATTGTGTCTGTGGTGTCGGACCTCCAAACCCTCGCTGCAGCGGTTGCCGAATTGGATTGTTTGCAGGCGCTGGCCACGGTTTCAACCCGTTATGGATACACCCGTCCAACCTTTGTGAGCACGCGGGGATCCTTGAAATTATATGGCTCACGGCATCCTATTTTGGAGAGAGACCGTGAAAAACCCTTTATTCCCAATGACATTCTCATGGATGAAAATTCACGTTTTTTACTTATCACCGGTCCCAATATGGCGGGGAAATCCACCCTCATGCGACAGGTGGCCTTGACGGTGATCATGGCCCAAATGGGCTGTTTTGTGCCGGCAGACAAGGCGGAGTTGTATCCTGTAGACAAGCTGTTTACCCGCATTGGGGCCTTGGATAATTTGTACTTTGGACAGTCGACGTTTATGGTCGAAATGGTGGAAACGGCGGCCATTTTGAATCATGCGAGCATCGACAGTTTGATTGTCTTGGACGAAGTGGGGCGGGGAACGTCGACCTTTGATGGGATGAGTTTGGCCTGTGCGATCTCCACCCATTTGTATTCACAGACACAGGCCAGAAGCATGTTTGCCACGCATTATCATGAATTAACCGCCTTGGAATCGCGGTTCCAGTCCTTGCGTAATTTTTCCATGCAGATCCAAGAGATGGGTGATGATATTGTCTTTACCCATCGCTTTGTCCCTGGTCCTGCGGACAAGAGCTACGGAATTCACGTGGCCAAGATGGCGGGATTGCCGGCCGGTATTATTGCGGATGCCACCGCACTGTTAAACGGGTTTGAAGCCGAAGGCGTGCATTATTTGAGAGAGAAATGGGAAACACATGCAGATCATTGAGACAAAGATACCTGGCCTTGTCATTGTAGCGCCCCGCATTTTTACAGATGCCAGAGGCTATTTTTTTGAATCGTTTAGCGAAAAAGCCTTTGCCGCAGCAGGTCTCCCCACCACCTTTGTCCAAGACAATCAGAGCTGCTCTGAGCAAGGTACGCTGAGGGGACTTCATTTCCAAACGGCGCCGTATGTGCAGGGGAAGCTCGTACGTGTGTTGTCGGGGAGCATTTTTGATGTGGCGGTGGACATTCGCCCAGGGTCTGCCACCTATGGGCAGTGGGTGGGGGTGACCCTCGACGCGATCACGCACCAGATGCTCTATGTCCCAGCGGGGTTTGCCCATGGCTTTTATGTGACCAGCCCTGAGGCCGTGGTGAGCTACAAGTGTACAACGCCGTATCACCCCACAGCGGAGAGCGGCATTCGTTGGGATGACCCAGACGTGAAAGTTGCGTGGCCCTTGGTTGCCGGTGCGCCGCTGATTGTGTCCGAAAAAGACAAGCAGTGGGAAGGCTTGACCCATGTCGGATAATCGTATTCGTATTCAAAAACATTTGTCCTCACTGAATCTGCTGTCACGACGGGAGACGGAGGCCTATATACTCAAAGGGTGGATACAAGTCAATGGCAAAGTGGTCACCGAGTTGGGGACCAAGATTGACCCCAATGTGGACGAAGTCACCCTCATGCCCGAAGGGCAGGAAGCCCTCAAATCGTATACGTATATTGCTTTTTTCAAGCCTGTTGGGATTGTGAGCAATTGTCCTGTGGAGGGAGAGCGTCAGATCACAGACATTTTGCCACCGGAATTCAAAGATTTGAGTACCATTGGCCGTTTGGACAAAGATTCTGAAGGCCTCATTCTACTCACCGACGACGGCCTTTTTGCCAAAGCGGCCTTGGGCAATGCCCACGAACGCGAGTATTTGGTACGGGTGAATGGCAATTTCACCCCCAGCATGGCAGAGCGACTCGAAGAAGGGGTTTATATTCTCGGTGCAGAGACCCGCCCTGTGCGCATCAAACGTCTGGATGACCAATGTTTTCTCATGGATATGACAGAAGGCAAAAACCGCCAGATTCGGCGTATGATCCAAAAGGTCGGCCTGCACGTCGTCCGCCTCAAGCGCCTGCGGTTTGGCAACGTCCGTCTGGGCGATTTACAAAAAGGGGAGTATCGCCCCTTGACGAAGTTCGAGAAGGCGGGGTTTTCGGTAGGGGAGGGGTAATCGTGACCCCTAACGGAGGCCCAAGGTTCTAAAAAGAGACATCCATGAATAGCGCCCCTTTTTATCATCTGATTGATCCCGAAGACTATCAGCCCTACATGCCAGCCTTATTAGACAAATTGCCCGCGCTCCAAGAGAATTGGGTGAGCTATAAAAATGAAATTCATAGGGACAGTCGTTTCGCCATTTGCCACTACAAAATTGGATATGCCGATGGCATGCCGTCCTTGCATTATGATGTGGCAAAATCGAAGGTCACCAGTCACGAAAAAAAAACAAAGACAGATCCCATACTCTTGGATGATCCGAATGTTAGGGGGGTGGTGATGCAGTTTTTGAGAGATATTTCGGATGCAAGATTGACCAAAGTGGAGTTCAAATTGATTCAGACCGATGTGTTTCCCTTTATCTTCAACCCTCACCGTGATAGTCAATTTCGTCGGCTAAAGCATATCCAATATTTGGCCACGGTATTGGTCAGTGCTTCGGGGATTGAGGGCGGTAATATGCAGCTCTTTCATTCTGAAAATGACAAGCTAGGCCCCTTTGACTGTATTTCCGAATTGCCTGTTTTTCCGGGGGTAGGGTATATCGTCTATGAGCCGCCACACCAGGTTTTTCACGGGATGAAACCTGCTTTTAAACGAGAGGACGCAGCGCACCGAGCGGCCTTGTTGTTGCGGTTTTTTGTGTGAGAAATCCGCTTTAAGAAATATCGCGAACCCTTTTTTGCTGCTGTGGGGAGATCTCGTCTCTGTTTTGTTTTGGGATTGGTCTATACCCCTTTGGAACGGGTATAGTGTGAATTCTGATCACTACAAATAGGGGTAAAACGAAAACCATGTTCGAACAAGCCTTCAAAAACATCGACGATGTCCTCTGGAAAGATGCTGGCTGCACCAGTGAGTTGGATTACACCGAACAATCTTCATGGCTTCTGTTCCTGAAATATCTGGACACTCTTGAAGCCAACAAGGCCATTGAAGCCCAACTTGCGAGCAAGCCCTACGAACACATTCTTGCCGAGCAGTACCGCTGGGAAAGTTGGGCCGCGCCCAAAGGTAAAGACGGCAAGATCGATCACAACAAAACGCAGACGGGCGATGATCTGATCGCGTTCGTCAACGCCAAGCTCTTCCCATACCTGCAAGGCTTCAAGGCCAAGGCCACCGGCCCGAACACCATCGAATACAAGATTGGTGAAATCTTTGGCGAGATTAAGAACCGCATCCAGAGCGGCTACAACCTGCGCGAGATCATCGACCACATCGACGAACTCCGCTTTGCCTCCCAGACCGAGAAGCACGAGCTCTCGCACCTCTACGAGGCCAAGATTAAAAACATGGGCAACGCCGGGCGCAACGGCGGCGAGTATTACACCCCGCGCCCGCTCATTCGTGCCATCGTCGCCGTCACCGCGCCCCAGCTCGGCGAGACCATCTGCGACCCCGCCGTCGGGTCGGCCGGCTTCCTCTGCGAATCCTTCGATTACCTCCGCGCCCAGAATCCCAAGCGCACCACCGCGCAGGACCGCACCCTGCAAGAGCGCACCTTCTACGGGAAGGAAAAGAAATCGCTCGCGTATGTCATCGCGATCATGAACATGATCTTGCACGGCATCGAAGCGCCCAACATTATTCACACCAACACACTTGCTGAAAACCTTGCCGATGTGCAAGAGAAAGACCGCTTCAACATCATCGTCGCCAATCCGCCCTTCGGCGGCAAAGAGCGCAAGGAAGTGCAGCAAAACTTCCCCATCCGCACCGGCGAGACCGCGTTCCTCTTCCTCCAACACTTCATCAAGATCCTCAAGGCCGGAGGGCGCGCTGGCATCGTCATCAAGAACACCTTCCTCTCCAACACCGACAACGCCTCCGTCAGCCTGCGCCAGAAACTGCTCGAAGAATGCAACCTCCACACCGTGCTCGACTGCCCCGGCGGCACATTCATCGGCGCGGGCGTGAAGACCGTGGTGCTCTTCTTTGAGAAAGGCACGAAGACGCGCAAGGTGTGGTTTTACCAGCTCGACCCCGGCCGCAACATGGGGAAGACCAACCCGCTCAACGACGCCGACCTCGCCGATTTTCTCGCGTTGCAAAAGAACAAAGCCGACTCGCCCAAAAGCTGGAGCGTGGACGTGGAGGCCATTGATCCGAATACGTTTGATCTGTCCGTGAAGAACCCCAACGGCGGCGAGGAAATCGCGCACCGCAGCCCGCAGGAAATCATGGACGAAATCGCCGCGCTGGACGCCGAGAGCGCGGAAGTGCTGGGCAACATCAAGGCGCTGCTGAACACCGAGATCACCCATGCCTAAGAAAATCAAAGTTCTCGCCCGCGAAGTCCGCC
>CANNCG010000005.1 GCA_947502965.1 bacterium
GGCGTAGAAGATCGCTGCGTGGTGGATGCACTTCTGACAGAAGCAAGACGACTATTGTACCGATGCCAGGAAAAACAATGTCGTTGCTGTCGCAAGAAAATGAATCAAACGCCACTGACATTGCCCCGATTCAAGTATAGAAACAGCCTCATGACGAATGCCGTTATCGCCCATTATTTAGAAGGCGTCCCTGTGCGTCAAATCGCCAGAACCTTGGGGGCCGGCGTATCTGCCGGTGGGCTGTTGCGACAATTCCACTATTTGGCAAAGAAGTGGGTGCCTGTCTTGGCCCATCTCAAGACCGAATATCAAGAGTCCGAAGTGCGTCACGCAGACGAAACAGGATGGCGAACCGATGGTAAAAATGGATATGCCTGGTTGTTTTGTACAGAAAGGCTCAGCATTTTTCAGTTTGGCAAAACACGGGCGGGTAGCGTCCCCTTGGCGATACTGGGAGATAACGTTCTTTCTGGTGTCTTGATAGTAGATCGCTATGGGGGGTACAACAAAATGCCCTGCCAGCTTCAATACGGCTACGCCCATCTTTTAAGGGATCTTCAGGGCCTGGAAAAGAAGTTTCCCAAAAGCAAAGAAATCAAAATAGTTGTTGCGGCACTGGCCCCTTTCTTTGCAGAAGCGATGTTGCTTCGAAGAAAACTGACCGACGATTCGGCGTACACCCTACGCGCAAAAAAAATCCAAGAAGAGACGCTCTCCCTCTGCAAAAAACAGGCAAAGGCCTCCGCTATTCAGACTTTTCAGCGTCTCATTCTGGACAATCAACATAGGCTTTTTCATTGGGTTTCCAACAGAAATATTCCCCCAGATAACAATCGCGCAGAACGTGAGTTACGACCTACTGTTAGTGCAAGGAAAAATACTTTTGGCTCCCAATCTCAAAAGGGTGCTGAAACAAGGTCTGTTTTGATGTCCCTCTTCCATACTGCAGCCAAGCGTATCGACAAGGCAACCACGATGCGTCGTTGGTTTCTTTCCGCCTTGGATGCTTTGGCAAGAGATCCAAAATTAGATTTCCTCCAATTCTTTCGCCATTTTGACTACCCCCCCCTTAGCGTACCGATTACTTTTCTACAAATAAAGAGCTGGGCACCTCAAAAACCTTGTGCTACGATCCCCGACGGAGAGCTGGCAGAGTGGTCGATTGCGGCGGTCTTGAAAACCGTTGAGCCGAAAGGTTCCAGGGGTTCGAATCCTCTGCTCTCCGCCAGATATTTTCTGGCCTTCGAACGTATTTTTGAGTCAAGTTCGATGTTTTTTTTGGTTCGTTTGGCTGGAATATTCGAACCATGAGGAGTCGTTTTAGGATGGCCGGTTTGGGCATCTGAAAAAGAGACGAGATACCCCCAAAGAGGCTCTGAAAGAGAGCAAAATATTCAATTGCATCTCACGCGGAGGGACTTTTTTTTTTCTTTGGGAGACCCTCCTTTTCTTTGCGCATTGGTTGCCTCTGTATTTTCTTTAATGATCAGTTTTGAGGAGGGTGTTGATAACTCAAATATTTCTGAAAACTGGCCCCCAAGTCGTTGCTTATGATACCTGATCTGGGCTTTTAATTGTTGGTTTTCCTCTTTTAATCGGTCTATTTGAAGCTGTTTTCGAAGACACTCTTCGCAGAAGCTCAGTGCGTCAGTACGACTCATTCCAGCGTGACCCACACATCCGTATTTTTTGCTCATGCTTCATTTTCCCATGCCAACGCATTTTAAACTCATGGAAATTCCATGTTTCTTTCGAAGCTTTTGTGCTCAAAAAATAACTTATGGGGCCTGTAGCTACGCTGATAAATTGCTAAACAGGTCGATATCCCAGCTGCTTTTTTTTATAGCCCCCAAAATCTCACAAGGATCCTCACTATCCGGGTGCAGATAATTGGATTTCAAAATTTGCTTTTTGGATGCCCCCCCCCTTATCGTACCCATTACAAAATATCAAAATCAACATCTTGTGTTGTGTGCATGGGTCGGCTAGAATGACCCCGCGTTTTTCGTGATATCCTCTGGGGTATTACATCATGCCGAGATAGCTCAGTCGGTAGAGCAGAGGACTGAAAATCCTCGTGTCGGTGGTTCGATTCCGCCTCTCGGCACCACTTTCTGCATATAACCCGTCAGAGAGTTATTAATAAGCCGATGTAGCTCAGCTGGTAGAGCAACTCATTCGTAATGAGTAGGTCACCGGTTCAAATCCGGTCATCGGCTCCATGCCGATGACCGGATTTGTGGCTTTTTTTGAAAGGGTTCACGACGGTGTCCTTCACCCTTTCAAATTGCTTTTACGTAGCTACTTCCTCGCCTGGGTGTGCAATGGTCCGAAGACCCCGAAAAAACAATCTTTCGTTTGGCTTTGCTGAGCGAAAGAAAGGGGGGCAAAGGGCTAACGACATTTGGATCTCCGTTAAGACTCCATAGCGTAGGAAATGGTTACGTGTTTACCATCGAAGACGCTTGGCAACTGTGCGTGTTTGTGGTTTAATCCCAACTAAACCAATAGGAATTATTATGATATCACTTTCAGTTAAAGGTAAATACGGATTGGCAGCCATGGTGGAGCTTGCTTCTCTGAATTCGGATATTCCGATCCAGAGCAAAGTATTGGCTGAATCTCAATACATTCCTGTGAATTATCTCGAACAAGTCTTGCTTGAATTAAAGCGCGGTGGGCTTGTTGTGAGTTTTCGTGGAAGTCAGGGGGGATATCGGCTGGCCCGTCCTGCGCAAGATATTGTAGTCTATGACATTCTCATGTGTTTGGAAGGTCCGTCCCAGCTCTGTATGGGTCCCACGGGATGTGGGGTACTGGTGCAGTACTGGCGCGATGTTGATGTGAATTTAAAAAAAACATTTGGAACACGTCTTTCTGAATTGGCTCAGCAGAAACGGCGAATGGGTGCTCAGCTGAGCTACAGCATATAGAAAAGAGGTCTTATGAAAATTGCCAATTCGGTCCTGGATCTGATCGGAAATACGCCCCTGGTTCGTTTGAATAGTGTCACTGCTGGCTGCTCTGCTACGGTTGTGGCTAAATGTGAGTATTTTAACCCTTGTGGTTCGGTCAAAGATCGCGCTGGTTTGGCCATGATTGTGGCTGCGGAATCTGCTGGCTTGATTGACCATGACACCCTGATTATCGAGCCTACCAGTGGCAATACTGGCATTGCTTTGGCCTATGTTTGTGCGGTGAAAGGGTACAAGCTGGTGCTGACGATGCCCGAGTCCATGAGTTTGGAACGTCGTGCTTTGCTCAAGGCTTTGGGCGCAGATGTGGAATTGACCCCTGCGCATTTGGGAATGCGGGGTGCTATCGAGCGCGCACAAATTTTGGCAGCGTCGGCAAAAAAGGCATTTATTCCCCAGCAATTCCAAAATAAAGCCAATCCCAATGCGCATCGGGACACCACTGCGGAGGAACTCTGGCGTGATACGGAGGGTCAGATCGATGTTTTCGTCGCAGGGGTAGGCACTGGGGGGACTATTTCTGGTGTTGGAGAAGTTCTGAAGGCACGCAAACCAGGTGCCCAAGTCATCGCGGTTGAGCCGAAAGATTCGCCGGTAATTTCTGGTGGGGAACCTGGCCCTCATATGCTTCAGGGCATTGGGGCGGGCTTTATTCCTGACAATTTGAACAAATCTATTTTGGATGAAGTCCTCCAAATTGGAAACGAAGAGGCCATGGAGATGAGTCGTCGTCTCGCGAAAGAAGAAGGCTTGTTGGTAGGGATTTCTGCTGGTGCCAATGTGTTGGCTGCGGTTCGTGTGGCCAAACGTCCCGAAAATGCAGGAAAAATGATTGTGACCGTGTTGTGTGATGTTGGTGAGCGGTATTTGAGCACCACGTTATTTAAATCTTAGGAGTACGATGATGAATATTCAGATCAATGGAAAAGTCGAATCTTTTGTAGCAGAAACCCTCACGGTGAGCGCTTTGCTCGTGGCCCAAAAAGTGGATATGCCGGAGATGGTGTCTGTCGAAGTGAATGGGGATGTTTTGGACCGGGATGCTTTTGGAACTACCGTTGTCAAAGAGGGAGATACGGTGGAGTTTTTATATTTCATGGGTGGGGGAAGGGCCTAATCATGTCTGATTGGTCGTTTGAAACCCGTGCCATTCACAGTGGATTTAATCGCGATACAAAAACAGGTGCAACCAGCGTCCCTATTTATCAGACGGCGGCCTTTGGTTTTGACTCTGCAGAAGACATTGCGGATGTGTTTCAGGGACGGAAGTTTGGGCATGTGTATTCTCGCATTTCTAACCCAACGGTAAGTGCACTTGAATTACGATTTGCAGATTTGGAGGGCGGTTTGGGTGCGGTTGCTGTGGCTTCTGGAATGGCGGCATTGATCTCTGTCATTCAGACTTTGGCCAAAGCGGGTGACCGTATCGTTGCCTCTCGGAGCTTGTTCGGTGGTACGATTCACCTTCTGGAAGACGTTTTGTCTCAGATGGGGATGGGGGTGGATTGGGTGGAGGCTACGAATTTGGCGGCTTTTGCTGCGGCCATTCGGCCCGAAACCCGTGGGATTCTGGTGGAAATTATTGGCAATCCCAAATTGGACGTGGTGGATGTTCGCGGGTTGGCAGCTATTGCGAATCACGCTGGGGTGCCCCTAATCGTAGACAACACGATGACGACACCGTATCTCTGTCAAATTCGTGAGCTAGGGGCGCATATTGGGGTCAATTGCATGGGTAAGTTTCTCACGGGAAATGGCAATGCCATTGGCGGGATCGTGGTAGATTTGGGAACATTCGATTGGAAAAATTCCCGTTCGGAGCGTATCCAGGAATGGTCCCGCAAGGTAGGCAAAATGGCTTTTTTGACCGTGATGCGAAAGCTTGTCACCGTCAATACAGGGGCCTGTTTGTCGCCCTTTAATGCATATCTCTTTTTGATGGGATTGGAAGCACTCGCGGTGCGTATGGATCGACATGTCATCAATGCAACTTCCTTGGCCACCCATTTGGCATCCCATCTTGCCGTGTGCCACGTGTCCTATCCCGCTTTGCCAGGAAGTGGGTTTGAGGACTTGGTAAAGACGCAGTTTGGGGGTAGAGGTGGGGCCTTGTTGACCATTCGTTTGGGGAGCAAGGAAAAGGCCTATCTCTTTCTCAATGCGTTGAAGTTGGTGACGATTGCGGCCAATTTGGGGGATGCGCGTACCTTGGCCATTCATCCGGCATCTACGATTTACCGGGATTTTTCGGAATCCGAACAACAAGCATCGGGTGTCTATGTCGACATGGTACGCGTGTCTGTTGGTTTGGAGTCGATTCAAGATTTGTTTCATGATTTTGACCAGGCCCTCAGGGTGATACAGGGGTCATCCCTGAAAAACGCTATAGGAGAAACCCATGCTTAACGACGAACAGATAGAACGCTATAGCCGCCATATTTTATTGCAAGATGTTGGTGGGGCGGGACAGCAAAAAATAGTGAATGCCAAAGTTCTCATTATAGGGGCTGGCGGATTGGGTGCCCCTGCGGCCTTGTACTTGGCGGCTGCTGGGGTAGGGACTTTGGGGATTATAGATGGCGATCGTGTGGATCTCTCCAATTTGCAACGGCAGGTGATTCACTTTACGCCAGATGTTGGCAGGCCCAAGGTGCAATCAGCCAAAGAAAAAATCAACCAACTCAATCCAGATGTCAACGTCGTGACCTATGAAGATGTGGTACACGCGGGCAATATTTTGGACATCATCAAAGACTATGACTTTATTTTGGATGGGACGGACAATTTTTCGGCCAAATTCTTGATCAATGATGCATGTGTGATGGCGGGAAAGCCCTATTCGCATGGGGGTATTTTACGCTTTGATGGGCAGTCGATGACGGTGATTCCGGGTGAAACGGCATGCTATCGTTGTGTCTTTCATAGCCCTCCACCCAAAAACGCGGTTCCGACTTGCAGTCAGGCCGGTGTGTTGGGTGCTATTGCGGGGATGTTGGGGACGATCCAAGCCACGGAAGTTCTGAAATATATTGTCGGTTTTGGCGATTTATTGACAAATCGCATGTTGATTTTTAATGCCAAAACAATGGCGTTTCGCAATGCTAAATTTAACCGTAATCCCAAGTGTGGTGTCTGTGGTGAAAACCCAACGGTAACCAGCTTGATTGACTACGAACAGCCCGTCTGCGAATTGAAAAAAAACTAATGGTCATCTTACAGATTCCTAGTGCTATTTACGACGCGATGGTCGCGCATGCCAAGCAGAATATGCCGCTGGAGGCCTGCGGGTATTTGGCGGGAGAAACCCCATCCTCTACACCCTCCCAGGCTGGGGAAAATGGTGATGATCCAAAGGGGATGCGCCCTTTGGATCCCGCTGTTGCAACCGTGTTTATTCCTATGACAAACATCGATAAAAGTCCTGAACACTTTACCTTTGATCCCAAAGAGCAATTTGCGGCGATCAAACAGGTGCGTCAGTCTGGGGAGTCGCTGTTGGCGGTATACCACTCGCATCCTGAGACTCCAGCGCGTTTGTCAGCGGAAGATGTTCGGTTGTTTAATGATCCCAATATGATTTATGTCATTGTGTCTCTCGCTGCCGCGATACCTGAGGTGAAAGCCTATAGGGTTCGTAAACACGAGGACGTTGTTAATATTGTCCGTGTTGATATTGTCGTATCGTAGGGGCGAAACATTTTTCGCCCCGTTCTATTAAATAAGGAGTTCCGCCCCATGCGTTTCTATGAGCTTCCCCCGGTATTGGTCCAAGAACAAAATCAATTTGAAGAGGATCTCGCTGGTTTTATCAAAGGTGAAATTGATCCTACAAAATTCAAAGCCATTCGTGTGGCCCATGGGATTTATGAGCAACGCCAAGAGCATACCTATATGGTGCGTATTCGCTGTGCTGCGGGCGGCATTACGCCGGCCCAATTGCGTAAAGTGGCCGAGCTCGGAGATCTCTATGGCAACGGAGATGTGCACTTCACGACACGTCAGGAAGTCCAAATTCATGATGTCTTGATAGACGATGTGATGACGGTTATCCGTGGGTTGCACAGTGTGGGGCTGAGCACGCGTGGTGGGGGTGGAAATACCATTCGGAATATTTTGACGTCGGTGGATTCGGGGATTGCTTTGGATGAAGCCTTTGATGTGGACCCTTATGCGGTGGCCTTGACCACACGCTTGATTTGGGAAGACGACTCTTGGAATTTGCCACGTAAATTTAAAATTGCGTTCTCTAACAGCCGTAAAGATACGTCGTATACCCAGTCAACATGCTTGGGTTTTGTGGCCACCATTGAGAATGGGGTCAAAGGATTCGAGGTATACTGTGCGGGTGGGATGGGTGCCAAACCTATGATTGGACATGCCCTATTGCCTTTCATTCCAGACACTCAGGTGTACCAGGTTTCACGTGCGATCAAGACCATGTTTGATAAAAATGGAAATCGCCGTAACCGCTATGCCAACCGCATTAAGTTTTTGTGGAAAAAATTAGACCAAGACGAATTTATTCGTTTGTTCCGTGAAGAGTATGATCTGATCAAAGACGATGCCTCACTCAATCTGGTCTTGCCCGACATGCCGAACGAAGCCAAAGCAACACGCCTAAACGCCGAAACAGTGACTGGGCCACGTTTTGATGCCTGGAAGTCCCGTTATGTGTTTGTCCAAAAGCAGCCGGGGCTTTTCTCCGTTCTTTTGCCCTTGCGTTTGGGTGACTTTGTACGTTCAGATGCGGACAAACTCTGCGATTTCTTGGATCATTTTGGGGACAACACCATGCGTTGTGAGCGTGCTCAAAATATCCGTTTGCGCAATATTCCAGAGCAATACTTGGGAAATCTCTACACGCTTATTGGCAGTATGAAAGAGACCTTGTCTGAACTGCCCGCCTTTTTGAGCAATATGATCAATTGCACGGGTGCTTCGACATGTAAGCTGGGTATTTGTTTGCCGCGTGGGTTGAACGACGCCATTCGCGATACCCTCGTGAAAACAGAGTTGAATTTGGATCACGTGAGCGATTTACGTGTCAACATGTCGGGCTGCCCCAATACCTGCGGGATGCATCATATTGCAGATATTGGTTTTTTCGGAAAAGTGGGTCGCAAAAATGGCGATATGTATCCGGCGTACAATGTCTTGGCTGGGGCCAAAGTAGGCGAATCGGGACAAACGGAATACGCGCAAAAAGTCAGTGAGATTCCAGCCAAATTTATCCCCAACTTCATGTCCGATTTCTTGGCCAAATATATTCCTGTAAAAGCGCAATTTGGGTCTTTCCGTGAGTATCTTGATCAGGGTGGTCGTGACCTCATTGTTGAGATTTGCGACACCTACAAAGAGGTGCCAGATGCGGCGGTGGATGCGTCGTATTACCAAGATTTTGGCGCCAAGCGTCGCCTGTCTTTGGACGAATTGGGAACGGCGGAATGTTCTGCCGGGATGTTTGACATGATCGAAGTGGACGAAAAAGCGATAAAGGTCAACAAGAAAGCCTTGGAAAAAGCAGAAACGCCGGAAGCGATTGCGGAAAATTTGTACAAAATAGCCTTTGCCGCCTCTCGTATGTTGTTGATCACCCGTGGATTGGATGCCAAAAATGACCAACAGGTATTTGAGCTTTTTGCCAAACACTTTGTAGAAACAGAATTGATAAGCCGTAGCTATGCCGACTTGTTGGTATTGGCAAAATTGGGATTGACCGGTGAGCTGCACAAGCACCGCGAGGCCATTTTGGCGATGGCCGAAGAAGTCACAACGCTCTACAAAAACATGGACGACTCCTTGCGTTTCAAACCTGTGCAACCAGTAGCACCTGCTGCCGAACTTGTTTTGGAAAAAGACTATCGTGGGGTGGCTTGCCCGATGAATTTTGTGAAAACAAAATTGGTATTGGACACCTTACAGTCCGGTCAGCAATTGCGTATCTTGTTGGATGATGGTGAGCCGATTCAGAATGTTCCCAATTCTGTAAAGCTAGAAGGCCACCAGATATTGGAGCAGACCCAAGTAGGTTCATCTTGGTCTGTGTTGATTAAAAAAGAATGAAAGGGCTAGCGCCCTTTGAATCCCCTATTGAGGGGTCTGGGGACGTCAGTCCCCAGAAAGATTTTTCTTCTGCCATGGCGGTAGCCATTGCAGAAGCGCGCGCTGGCATGGCCGCTGGCCATGGCGGCCCCTTCGGGGCTGTGGTGCTCAAAGGCGATACGATCGTGGGGAGGGGGCATAACCGCGTCTTGTCCTCGCATGACCCCACCGCCCATGCCGAAGTCACTGCTTTGCGGGATGCGGCGCAGACCTTGGGGACGCATGTGTTGTCTGACTGCGTGCTGGTCACGACATGTGAGCCATGTCCGATGTGTTTTTCCGCGGCATTTTGGTCTCGGGTAGCGGGTATTGTCTACGCGGCAACGCGATATGACGCCGCCGCAGTCGGTTTTGACGATGCCAAACTGTATGAGATTTTGGGAGCCAAAGGGCGTGAGTCCTTTGAGAAAAACGAGGTTCCCTCCTCCTGGGAGAGGGCGGGGGGCGGCCCTTTTTTGGTGAAAATTCATGCACAAGCCGCCGTTGAGCTCTTCAAAGAATGGATGATCAGCGATACAAAGGAGCGATACTAATGCATCTGTCCCCAGAAGACCTTCGTGAACTTCAACTGGAGCATTTGGGTAAATCCCCCGAATTGATACTGGCGTCTTTCCAAGATACCTATGGAGATGATCTGGTGCTGGCATCAAGTTTAGGAGCGGAAGACCAGGTTTTGACCCATATGCTGCTGGCGATTAACCCCAAAGCCAGACTGTTTTTTTTGGACACAGGACGGCTGCACCAAGAAACCTATGATGTCATGGCGATCACGATGGCCAAGTATGGGATGCGCTATGAGGTGTATTTTCCAGACAGAGACGATGTTGAAACCCTTGTGCGTGAAAAGGGGCCCAATTCTTTTTATGACAGCGTTGAGAATCGCAAAGCATGTTGCGGTATTCGCAAGGTAGCCCCTCTCAAACGGGCCTTGCAAGGTGTACACGCATGGGTGACGGGCCAACGTAAGGACCAATCGATGACACGTACAACCCTCGAAGAAATCGAATGGGACGCGGCACACCACTGTATCAAGCTCAATCCATTGGCGGATTGGACCCATGCGGATGTATGGGCGTATATCGAAGCCCATGATATTCCTGTAAATTATCTCCACAAAAAAGGCTATCCCAGTATCGGATGTGCCCCATGTACACGGGCTGTGAAGCCTGGGGAAGACCCACGTGCGGGGCGTTGGTGGTGGGAAAACCCTGATGGCAAAGAGTGTGGATTGCATGTGAAAGGTGCTGATTCATGATCAAACGGTTACGGGTCAAAGGCTTTAAATCGTTATACGATCTGGATGTCACTTTTTCGCCGTTGACAGTTCTTTTTGGGACCAATACCTCTGGCAAGAGCAATGTGTTGGACGTGATTCAGTTATTGGCAAAGTCTGTCACGGCGGAACATATTGCAGATATATTTGATGCCCCATTTAGGGGAAGTCTTCTCTCGTGTTTTTCCTTGGACGAAGCGGGACAGATTCCAGAAAATCCAAAAATAGAAATCACGGTGGACTTGTCTGTTCCGTTTACTTCTCATACATCGGATGTGTCCTATAAATACCTTCGATATGCGCTGGTTCTTGGCTATGCCCCAGAGCGTTTTCCTTGTGTTTTGGACGAGTCTTTGGCGATTAAAGTTGATGATGAATGGACCCCGCTTTCTCTTGAACTCTCTCAAGAAAACCATAATGTTCTTTATGATAGAAATAGTTACAAAGCGTCTGAGCGTGCGGCCACACGATTAAGTGACTTCAGAAGTCTTTCCCATTTATGGGGTTCTGGTATTGGTGATGTTTCTTATCCATTGGCGGTGTATCAAGAGCTTAAAAGCTGGCGGGTTTTTTCTTTAGACCCCCAAAATGGATTACGTTCTATCAATGAGGAATTTCGTCCAAATGCAAACCTTGGGCCTAAAGGCGAGAAATTGGCTTCCTTTTTGTACACATTGAAAATTAGAGATGCCTTTCAATGGGAGACCTTTCAAAAAGCCGTGCATTTGTATATTCCTGAGATTACCGCCCTGGATGTACGCCTGAATCAGCATGGTGAGGTTGATTTGTTTGTAGTTGAAGGTGGGCATCGTATGTCCATTCGTCTGATATCCGACGGCACACTAAACCTGATGGGGCTGTTGGCCATGGTGGACACCAACAATCCTAGGGGGGTAATAGGAATTGACGAACCTGAAAATGGCCTCCATCCAAGTAGAATGGGACTTTTAGCACGGTTTCTAGAAACACAAGCAATGGATAATCAACAATTGATTGTCACGACACATTCACCTTATTTGTTGGATCATCTCCCCTTGGATTCTCTCTATGTTTGTCAAAAAGAAAATGGCAAAACACGTGTACGCCCTGTCACGGATTTTCCTGTAATATCCTGTTTGAGTGAGGATATTTTGTTGTCTGATTTAATGGCTTCCGGAGTCTTCAATGGCTAGCGCGAAGACCGTAGATATGTTTGGTGAAGATGAAGGCCATAGGGCTGTTGTTAAATCAATTTTGGATAAAGTTAATCCTGGTTTAAACGTTAAATACAGGTGTATCAATAGAAAACATAAGATCTTGAAACCTCTTGTTATAGAATCCAATTCAGATGTCTTAATTTTAGTCAAAGACGCGAACGCAGAAGGTATCGTTAAAAGAAGAAATCAGCTATCTGAACTTGTACCTGAAAGCAAGAGAAACCGATTGGTTTTATGTACGCCTAATCCATACATAGAAAAATGGCTTCTTTTGGACTCTGCGGCATTCAAACGGGTGTTTGGAAAAGGGTTTGATGCCCCAAAATCATCAGAACCCCATGGATACTACAAAGATTTTTTAAGACGATCGATTGTGAATGCAGGGCATACGACGAAAACAGGTTTAGAACGCGCCGACGACATCATCAACGCAATGGACTTTGATACGATTCAAGACGACTCTTTTCAACTGTTTATTACCGAACTCACCACATTTTTAAACAAGGAATAAGCCATGGCCCATTTAGACAAATTAGAAGCCCAAAGTGTGTATATTTTTCGTGAAGCGTACAAAGACTTCAAACAACTTTGCATGCTGTGGTCCATCGGTAAAGACAGTACCGTCCTTCTCTGGTTGGCCCGCAAAGCTTTTTTTGGGCATGTTCCGTTTCCGTTGGTTCATATTGACACCTCCTACAAAGTGCCGGAGATGATCACCTATCGCGATAAGTTCGCTTTGGAATGGAACCTCAACTTGGTCGTGGGCCAAAACGAAGCCGCGCTCAAAGCCAAAGAGACCTTTCCAGATGGCAAAATTGACCGTATTGCATGTTGCAAAGCATTGAAGGCCAATGCCTTGAAACATACGCTCTCCGGCGAGTGGCCACGCAAGCGCATGAATCATGAGACACGCGCCTTGGAATACGATACCCATACAG
Source organism: bacterium (assembly GCA_947502965.1). Taxonomy (GTDB): domain Bacteria; phylum Margulisbacteria; class Marinamargulisbacteria; order SXXA01; family SXXA01; genus M30B43. Next base: position 12,485 of record CANNCG010000005.1, read on the forward strand.
ATCCCTATACCGGGGTCATCGTCGGGGCCCGTGCCGACGAAGAAGGCAGTCGGTCTAAAGAGCGCTATTTTTCACCTCGAGACAAACAAAGTGACTGGGATGTGGGGGATCAGCCGCCAGAGTTTTGGAACCAATTCAAAACGGACTTTGCACCAGGTACCCATGTTCGGATACATCCACTTTTGGATTGGACCGAGCTGAATATTTGGGAATACATCGCCCGTGAAAATATTCCTATCATTTCATTGTATTTTGACCAAGGTGAGGGTAAACGGTATCGCTCTTTGGGATGCTATCCGTGTACGACCCCTGTGGAATCCACCGCAACAACAGTGGCTGAGATTGTCACAGAATTGAAGTCTGGGAAGTTTGCGAATATTGCGGAACGTTCCGGTCGGGCGCAAGACAAAGAAGACGGTGGTGGACTCGAGTCACTACGTCGGGAGGGATACATGTAATGGAACAAATGAATATCGTGATCGTGGGTCACGTGGATCATGGGAAAAGTACGCTGATTGGCCGCTTGTTAGCGGATACGGGTTCTTTGCCAGAAGGCAAGCTGGAGCAAGTGCGTCAGAACTGTGCACGCAATGCAAAGCCCTTTGAATATGCTTTTTTGCTAGACGCGCTCAAAGACGAACAGTCCCAAGGGATTACGATTGATGCTGCCCGGTGTTTTTTTAATACGGCAAAACGTCGGTATATTATTATCGATGCGCCAGGCCATATCGAATTTCTAAAAAACATGATCACCGGGGCTTCCCGTGCAGAAGCCGCTTTGCTACTCATCGATGCGCATGAAGGGGTTCAGGAGAACTCCAAACGGCATGGCTATATGCTGCACCTGTTAGGCATTCGTCATGTGGTGGTTTTGGTCAATAAAATGGACTTGGTGAATTATGACGAAGCGGCTTTTTTGAAAGTCAAGACAGACTATCAGGCTTTTTTGGCGCAATTCGGACTGGTGCCAGCGGCCTTTGTTCCCATTGCCGCACGAGAGGGTGAAAATCTTGCGCAATGGGGGAGTTTTCCGTTGGCCGGGAGTGCGGAGTCTGCCAGAATGCCATGGTATACCGGAAAATCGGTTCTCGATCATATCGATGATTTTGTTCATATTGAAGACAATACGACCTTACCTTTTCGGATGCCGGTTCAAGATATCTATAAATTTACAGCGGCCAAAGATGACCGTCGTATCGTGGCTGGGACGATTAGCTCCGGATCTGTTTGCGTTGGCGATGAGGTGGTGTTTTACCCTTCCCAAAAACGCTCGCGTATCAAGAGTATTGAAGGCTTTAATCAGCCAGAACGCCGGACAGCGGTGGCGGGTATGCCCGTTGGCTTCACACTAGAAACCCAAATCTATATCCGCCCCGGAGACCTCATGGTCAAAGCCTATCCCAGCGATGATGTAGGACGCTCTTCCAGTGGCGCCGAAAGCCTCCCCTCCCCCTCAATAGTCGCGTCTATACCCGCAGCGTTGTCCTCTTCCAGTGGGATCGAAAGGGCGTCAGCCCTTTCACTCTCTTTACCCTTAAATGTGGTGCCGCTCAGTGGCACCACATTTAAGGTCAGCCTCTTCTGGTTAGGCCGCACCCCCATGGTCCTAGGCAAAGCCTACAAACTCAAACTGGCTACCACGCGTGTCACGGTATATCTCAAAGAAATTTTATCTGTAATGGATGCGTCCGAATTGCAAATAGAGAAAAACCGTCGTGAAGTTCGCCGTCATGAAGTGGCCGAATGTGTGCTGGAGACGCTGAAACCACTTGCCTATGACCTGGCGGTTGATTTCGAAGACACCGGTCGCTTTGTCATCGTAGATGGCTATGAGATTGCGGCTGGCGGTATTGTGGTGGGGCAGCTGGCAACGGAAACCTCTGCGGTGCAGACATACAAAGCCCAACGGGATGCCTCATGGGAGAAGGGTTTGGTAGAGGTGCAGACGCGCCAAGTCATGTTGGGCCAACGTGCTAGAGCCATCGTTTTTGTAGGGGAGCGTTCCTCAGAGATGGGCAAGCTTTTGGAAAAACACCTTATTGAAAACGGACGTTTGGCCTATTATCTTGGGCGTGCCAGCGTTTTGTCTGGTCTGGGAGCGGACTATGCAGGGACTTTGGCAAGAGAAGAATTTATTCGACGTTTGGGGGAATTGGCGCATGTATTTACAGATGCGGGTCTGATTTTTATCACGTCTATGTATGAGTTTGATGATGCGGAATTGGATATTTTGACGGTGTTGAGTCAGCCTTTTGAAATTTTGGTCGTGACATGTGGCCTCAATCCTCTTTCACAACGGGTACCCGATGCGCAGATAGAGGACGAGGTGACGCTGGAAGAGGCGAAAGGCATTTTGACGCGATTGTTGGCTGACCGTGAGGTTGTTCCTGAATACTTTTTATGACCTATACCTATCCCAAAATGAAACCGGGAGCGGATGCCTTTCAAAAATAGACAGGTCGCTTTTGTCACGGCTAAGAAATATGCGAGGGAATAATTTTTCTCTCGCTGCCCAATTCGGGCAATCGCACGAATTGGGCAGCGAACCTCACGCACGACTTGTCACCTGCACCTTCCCCGTTTATGATGCCTCCACGATGCGCTTGTAGCTCAGCTGGATAGAGCGTTGGCCTCCGAAGCCAAAGGTCGTGGGTTCGAATCCCGCTAAGCGCACCATTCATTATTATTTTAGGGCCTTTTGAAACATTCTGGGGCATGCAAAGGATATTCATGCGACGATTATCGATACTATTGCTACTTTGTGGAATGGTATTTTCCTTTGGGTGTGGGGCTGAGAAAGCCTCGGGTTCACGCAAGATGTATTTTGGGTTTTATCAGGTCAACCAAACCGAAAAACCTGATCCTGTACGCTTTAAAAGTCCACTGACCCTCAAGCCGCATCTCATGGTCTGGAGTATGGACTTTTCACAGCCCTTTCCTGTTGAGTTATGTGCAGATTTTAAACGTTTGGGTATTGTTCCCATGATCCGGTGGGAGCCTTGGCTATGGCAGGATACCACGGCTCTGAAACCTGCGGATATTTTGGCTGGGAAATGGGATCCTTATTTGAAATCTTGGGCCGAATCTGTGCGTGGGTTAGATATGACGGTGTTGATTTCCTTTGCCCCAGATTTTAATTCTGAAATCTATCCTTGGGGCGTCAAAAATCAAGCTCAAAATCCTGATCAATATAAAGCTTTGTATCGCTATGTGGTGACGCTCTTTCGACAAGAAGGGGCGCGAAATGTGGTGTGGGTATGGGGGTATCTGGCCAAAAATACGCCCAACGAAGAATGGAATAAACCCGTTCTCGCATATCCTGGAGATGATGTGGTGGATTGGATTGGGCTGGCCAGTGTGAATGAAACTGAGGGTGTGAAATCTATGTTTACAGATGCCCTTTATCTCGCATCGGAACAGTATGCCACCAAGCCCATTATGATTACCCGTTTTTTCTATGAAAGTACCCTTTCGGCGGATCAGATGTTGTTTGATGCCTTGAATGGACCTTTGTCACGGGTCAATGCCATTTTATTGACCAATCCCAAGTTGTTGCCTAAAAAAGAGAACATGCTATATACCACGTTGTTTGGTGCCGATATTGAAGAGTTCAATGTCTTGCATCTGGGTATGTGAGATTGATGCTCACCAAGCGTATTATTCCGTGTTTGGATGTGACAGAAGGCCGTGTCGTCAAAGGGGTGAATTTTCTCTCGCTCAAAGACGCTGGTGACCCTGTAGCACTGGCCAAAGCCTATGATCTGCAAGGCGCAGATGAGCTTGTTTTCTTGGATATTACAGCAAGTTCAGACAAACGTCGTATTTTACTTGATTTGGTGGCCCGTACAGCAGAAGCCGTCTTTATTCCCTTTACAGTAGGCGGGGGTATTTCCGATACGGATACCATGCGTGCCTTGCTCAATGCGGGTGCTGACAAGATTTCGGTCAATTCTGCTGCGATTCGGGATCCTGACCTGATTCGTCGGGCGTCTGCCTTGTTTGGCGCCCAGTGTGTGGTGGTCGCCATTGATGCCAAAGCCCTCATTTCAGGAGAAAAGATACCTCCGTCTCCGATGGTGGCGGTGGCCATAGATCCAACAAGCGGTTGGCAAATCTATACCCACGGTGGTCGGCGTCCTACAGGGATAGATGCGGTCAAATGGGCGGCCTATATGGCGGATTGTGGAGCAGGGGAGCTCTTGGTGACATCGATGGATAGGGATGGCACCAAAGCGGGCTATGATGTGGCGCTGTTGTCGCGTATCGCGAGTGTGACAAGGGTGCCAGTGATTGCCTCTGGCGGTGCTGGGACGATGACGCATATTGTAGACGCTTTGCATGTTTCCGATGCGGCACTTTTGGCCTCATTGTTACACTTTGGAGAGATGACGGTGTCTGACATTAAAGAAGCGTGTTCTGCCGCGGGTCTGTGTATGCGACGATGATACAGCAATTAAAATCCTTTTTTTTGGTACCTATTGTTTTTGTTTTTTTGTTTTGTGTGCACGTTTTTGCTGTGTCTATTCCTCCTCATCAAGGGTATGTTACGGACACCGCTGGGGTGCTTTCTCAGGAAGAAAAGTCCAACATGGTTGCGTATTCCACGCAGTTGGCCCAAAAAACCGGGGTTCAGGTGGCCACCTTAGTGGTGTCGGACATGGGGGGGATGTCTATCGAAGACTATGCAAATAAAGTTTTTGCAACTTGGAAAATAGGTAACAAAGAGGATCAGGGCGTTTTGTTTGTTGTTGCTTTACAGGAACGGAAGTTGCGTTATGAAGTAGGCTATGGTGCTGAGGCATGGCTCCCCGACGGGAAAGCTGGCGAATTATTGGATACCTATGTAGTGCCAGAGATGAAGCGTAAGGCTGTTTCTCGGGCCATTGTACAGGGCCATGTGGCGGTGATTGGGGCGGCGGCTAAGGAATTCAACGTTCAGCTGGCCCTGCCAACCGCGCAGGCCTCACCGCAGCTGGTCCCTATTTCAGGCGATGCGGCATTGCTTCTGATTTTGGGTGTTGTGCTGTTGGGCGTTGTGACCCGTGGTCGTATTTTTCCTTGGCTGTTGCTGTTGCTCATGAGTGCTTCCGGTGGGGGGCGTGGGGGGCATGGGGGGGGCTTCGGGGGATTTGGTGGCGGACGCTCCGGTGGTGGGGGATCTAGCCGAGGATGGTAAAGAAACGGTCGCCTAAACCTCTCTTTTCTGATTTACTCCATACCCTATGGCCATGAATTTTATTGGATCAAAACGGTCCTTAATTACCAAGATTGAGACGGTGTTGCGTCGTTATGATGTCCCTCTCACTGGAAAAGCGGTGGACTTGTTTAGCGGATCAGGTGTGGTTTCACGTCTTTTGAAGCAGATGGGATACCAGGTCTTGGCAAATGATTGGCAGGCTTTTTCTGCTGCGTTGGTGTCTGCTGCGATTATGCACGATGTCTTTCCTATCTTTCATGATTTGTGGGAATCGGGCGAGGTGTCGCATACCGATGTCTTGGCGTATTTAAACGAATTGTCACCCAAAGAGGGGCCCTTTGTGGAGGCCTATGGGGAGAGAGGCGCTGCGGGTCGTCTCTATTTTTCCCATGACAATGCCATGCGTATTCAGGCCATTAGGGACCAGATCGAGTCCTGGCAAATCGATGGAAAACTGTCGCCAGAACACTTTCAATGGCTATTGGCGGTGTTGGTGGAGGCGGCCGATTCGGTGGCAAACACAGCATCGGTGTATGGGGCCTATTTGAAAGCGCTCAAACCTACGGCCTGTAAGGCCCTTGTATTGAAGCCTATTTATCCCACACCTGGACTGGTAGCTGGGCATCAGGTGCGTTGTGAAGACGCCGTTTCCCTCTTGTCTCAATTGCAGGAAGGGGCACAAACCCTGATCTATGCGGATCCGCCCTATAATGAGCGGCAATATAGTGCCAATTACCATATTCCTGAGACCCTTGTACGCTGGGATTTCGAGTCCTTTATTCCTCGGGGTAAAACGGGATTGCGCCCCCAAATGGACCAGCGATCAGACTACTGTTTGGGGCGTGAGGCCAAGCGGGCGTTTTATGCATTGTTTCATGCGGCAAGACCCGCGTATTGGTTGGTGTCTTATAGCAACGAGGGGATTGTGCCCAAAAATGAGCTTATCCAAGCGATGCCTGCGGGCTATACGCTGATTGCGGATGAGGAAATAGATTATCCACGTTTTCGCTCTGACCGTGTGTCGGAGACCCGTCAATATCTCGCCAGTCGCACACTGGAATATTTGTTGTTGTTTTCAAAATCCACTTAAAGGAGTTTCGATGTTTCCCTCTATTGCGCTTTCTCTGGATACCCACAATGGCGAAGATGTTTCTGTATTGGCGGTTGCCTATGACTGCGTTGCCCTTTTTCTTTGTGAGGAAGAAGGGCTTCCGCTGTGGGCGCAGAGGGCATTGCCTGCACAGCTCGGACTGGATTTTAAAGCCACATTTATCACCCAAGTGATGGGATATACGGCGGCTGGACTGCGGCTGCTTTTGGTCGGTTTAGGTAAAAAAGAATCTCTAACGGAAGACCGTTTGCGTCAAGCCGCAGGTATCGCAGGACGTCTGTTATCGGATTATGAAAAACCTGGAATTTTTATTGCAAAGAACCTCACGATAGCCCTTGGGGATAGCGTTACTGTCAAAGTTGTCACGGAGGGCGCTTTGCTGGGGAGTTATGTGTTTGATCGTTATAAATCGGACAAAAAGACAGCGGCGTGGAAAGGTCTTGCCTTGTTGGTGCCGGGTGCTACGTCGGAAGTCGTGTTGCCCCAGATACGTCATGGCGAAGTTTTGGCCCATGCGACCTGGATATCGCGTACCTTGGCCAATATGCCTGCCAATGAACTTACGCCCATCGCCTTTGTGGCTTATGCCAGAAAAATACTGGCGGAGTTGCCTGTTGGCGTAGAGGTCATTGACCGCGAAAAGGCCTTGTCTATGGGCATGGGGTCTTTTCTTTCGGTGGGGCAGGGGTCTTCGCAGCCCGCCTACATCGTTATGCTCAGGTATAGTCCTCAAGCGAAAGAGACGGCCTTGGGCTTGGTAGGCAAAGGGGTGACCTTTGATTCAGGAGGCATTTCGATCAAACCGGGTAAAGGGATGAAAGACATGAAGGCCGACATGACGGGTGCTGCCAGTGTTCTGGCGACGGTATGGGGTGCGGCGTCTTTGGGAGTTCAGAAAAACATTTTGGGTATCCTGGCGTTGACGGAAAATATGCCCTCTGGAAATGCCCTGCGTCCCGGGGATGTGATCACGGCCATGAATGGTAAAACCATTGAAATCGTGAATACCGATGCCGAGGGGCGCTTGATTCTAGCCGATGCGTTGACACTGGCATGTCGTGAAGAAGCCTCGCCTATTATTGATATGGCAACCCTGACCGGGGCCTGTGGCGTGGCCTTGGGGGATTTGGCATGTGGTGTTTTGGGAAACAATCAGCCATTGATCGATGCGCTAGTGCGTATAGGCGAATCTAGCGGGGAACGGGTGTGGCAGCTCCCCCTTTATGAGGGCTATTTGGATGCCATGAAATCCGACATTGCAGATATTGCCAATGCCAATGAAACCGGCAAAGGTGGGACCTGTACGGCGGCCAAGTTTTTGGAGCAATTTATAGATGATCGTCCCTGGGCCCATGTGGATATTGCCAGCATGATGATGTCTGAAAAAACCAGTGGCTATGCGGTCAAGGGTATGTCTGGGGTAGGTGCACGGTTGTTGTTGGGGTATGTTTTAAGTATGTAAAATCCAAAGTTTTACTTTGGATTTTACATGTTCTTTGCCAGGTCCCCTTCTTTTTTGGCATTCGTAAACCCCATACGGATCAACACGATCAGCACGCCTATGCCCCCGCCACCCACGATGGCCAAAGCCAGGTTTAGGGCTTTTTTGGGTTTGATGGGGAGATTGCTCACATGTGGGGCATCCAGTACTTTGATGATCTCACGCTCTGAACTGAGCTCCAGCTCTTCGTAAATAGAGGACAATGTGGCCAGATATTCTTCCACAACGGCTTTGGCGACTCTGGGATCGGTGTTTTCATATTTGAGGCTAAAGAGGCCGGTTTTGCTCTTGGTGGCACTGAATGTTTTTTCTAGCTTTAAAACACCAGAAGCAAAAGACCCGATACGTAGGGCCTCTAGAATGGGCTTTTCTTGTTTTTTTTCAAATTCCACAAAGACTTTGGGGTATTGTTTGACGATGGTTTCGGTGACGGACCATTGAATACGTTGGCTTTCTGCAATGGCGAGGAGTTGGTCTTCGATGTTGGAGGGCGTGCTACTGCCCAAGAGGGCAGCGTAACTGCGTAATGCACTGTTGCCGCTGCTGCTCGCCGGGATAAAAAAGGTCATAGAGGCCTCATAAAGCGGTGGGGCATAGATGTTGTAAACAAGGGCGCTGATCATGGTAATGAGGGTTGTGCTGACCCATATTTTCCAGCTGGACATAATGGTTTTAAACAATTCAATAAGGTCTATTTCATCGTCTTGGGGATACTCGGGGTAATACTGGGGAGTGTCTTTGTTCATGATGGGTAGAATGTAGCATACTACATGTCCAATTGCACCAGTCCCAGGACTTAGGTACAATTCCCAGCTCACATGCGCGTTACATTGGCACAGTTAAATCCCATTCTTGGGGATATCGAAGGCAATTCGGACCTGATTGCAGATGCCATAAATAAGGCGCTCTTTGAGGGTGCTGATTTGATTGTGTTTCCAGAATTGAGCCTGACCGGCTATCCTCCAAGAGATCTTTTGTGTTTTCCTGATTTTCAGGAAAAGATAGCACGGGGTATTGCCGTGCTTTTGGAAATTTCTCACCGTAGTGACCTCTATATTTTGGTGGGTGCGCCGCTTTGGGTACCAGAAATACGGCAGTTCACGAACAGTGTTTTGGGCCTCTATAAGGGAGATATGTGCTACGTGCAGCACAAAATCCTTTTGCCTTATTATGATGTCTTTGATGACAGACGTTATTTTTGCCCCTCTCCCAGTGCCGCTTCTTTTTGGCCTATGAACGGCCATAAGGTTGGGATACTCATTTGTGAAGATGCATGGGCTGCATTAGAGCCCAATCGCTATGCGGCTAACCCTGTTGCGGACACAATGGACCTGGGTGTTGATCTGTTGGTGGTGGTCATGGCCTCTCCGTATGAAATGGGCAAATCTGAAAAACGGCGGCGACACTTCCAAGATATGGCCTGTCACTATGACTGTCCGATTGTGATGGTCAATCAAGTGGGCGCTCACGATGATCTGATTTTTGACGGGAGCAGTCTTGTGATCACAAAAGAAGGGCATGTTAAGCGTGCGTTTTCGTCATTCCGATCAGAGATCGATACCGTTTCGCTGTGTTTGGCGCAGGGCTTTCCAGAACAAGGGCCTGTCGTTGCAGGCCATGTTGAGGGGGAGATGTACGATGTTCCTGAAGAAGAGACCCTTGCCGATATGTATGCGGCTCTTGTTTTTTCTCTCAAAGAGTATGTGCATAAAACAGGATTTTCGGATGTGGTATTGGGACTCTCTGGGGGGATTGATTCGGCCTTAACTGCGGCCATTGCGGTAGATGCTTTGGGGGCCTCTCGGGTGACTGGGGTGGCCATGCCGTCGCGCTATTCATCCCGGGATAGTTTGGCGGATGCGGAGACGTTGGCGCATGGGCTGGGCATTGGGTTTCAGGTAGTGGCGATAGATACGATTCATCACCTTTATGAGACGGTGTTGCCAGATGTTTTTTCTTCTGGCATAGCGGCAGAAAATATTCAGCCTCGTATTCGCGGAAATTTGCTCATGGGTGTTGCCAATGCCCGTAACGCTTTGCTATTGAGTACAGGGAATAAAAGTGAAATTGCGATGGGGTATTGTACCCTCTATGGGGACATGTGCGGGGCCCTTTGTGTCTTGGGAGACGTTTATAAAACAGAGGTTTTTGCATTGGCAAAGTGGCGCAATCGTGGGGTGCCCGTGATTCCTCAAAATACGATAGATAGACCGCCGTCTGCTGAGCTGCGTCTCCATCAAACGGATCAAGATAGCTTGCCGCCCTACGCGGTTTTGGATGCTATTTTGCAAGACTATCTGGACAATCGACTATCCACGGCCGCGCTCGAAACACGCTACGATACAGAGACGCTGTCCCATGTGCTGTCCCGGTTTCACCGTAACGAATACAAACGTCGCCAATCTGCGGTTATTCCCAGACTTCGTAGAACGGCCTTTGGCACTGGCTATAGAATGCCAATCGTGGGTATGATGCCCTGATGTTTCAGTATTTGGGAAAACGCATTGGTACTTTTTTGACGCAGCTGGGGCAGATCACGCTGCTTGCCGGACATGCATGTCGCCATATTGTCCTCCGTCCCCATGTGGGGCAGGTGTTTGAACAAATGTATCGTTTGGGTGTGAAATCGTTACCGATTACCACCGTGACGGCCCTGTTTATTGGATTGGCTTTTGCGTTGCAGGTAGTGCAGGAATTCTTAAAATTTGGTGCTGGAAAAATGATTGGGGGCATCGTAGCCTTGGCCTTATGGCGCGAGCTGGGGCCCTTGTTGACGGCGGTGGTTGTCGCGGGTCGTGTAGGGGCAGCGATTGCGGCAGAGCTGGGGACGATGAAGGTAACCGAACAGGTAGAAGCCCTAGAAGCCATGGGTCAAGATCCTGTACGTTATCTGGTGGCACCGCGTTTGGCTGCATCGACGTTGATGATGCCCTTGTTGGTGGGTTGGGCCGATGTGGTGGGTTTTTTTGGGGGCTTTATCATTGCGATTGGGTCAGGTCGGGTCAATCCCTATATGTACTTTGAGTCGGCCCAGGCGATGCTGCATGTCAAAGACATAATGGGTGGCTTGGTGAAGGGCGTTTTCTTTGGGTTTTTTATTGCGTTGATCAGTGCCTACATGGGACTGTCTGCAAAATCGGGTGCCAAAGGGGTAGGCGAGGTGACCACGCGTGCGGTTGTGGTGTCGTTGATCGTGATTTTTGTTTTGAATTATTTTCTTTCAACGGCGTTATTTACATGATTGAGCTGCGCAATGTAAGTAAGTCTTTTGATGGGAGAATGGTGTTGCACGACGTCAATTTGACCATTCAAACCGGGGAGCGCATTGCGATTATTGGGACCTCTGGATGTGGAAAAAGTACTTTGTTACGCTTGATCATGGGGCTGCATGCCCCAGACGCGGGTGAGGTGCTTATCTTTGGTGAAGATATTCATCGCGTGAGTCACGCAAGACTTCTGAAAATTCGACTCAAAATTGGAATTTTGTTTCAATCGGCAGCGTTATTTGATTCGATGAATGTGGCGGCAAATGTGGCCTTTCCTTTGATTGAAAACTTCAATATACCTGCAGCCAGAGTGATAGATAGGGTTGCCCAAAAATTGGAATTGGTAGAGATGTCCGGGTTTGGGGAGCATGATCCGGCGGACCTTTCGGGAGGCCAGCGAAAGCGCATAGGCTTGGCCCGTGCCTTGTCTGGTGATCCCGAAGTGATGCTTTATGATGAACCCACAACGGGCTTGGACCCTATTTTATCCACAAATATTGAGGATCTGATCGTACGCTTGAGCCGTCAGCTCAAGGTGACCTCTATTGTGGTCACCCATCAGATTTCTACCATTTTGAGAACAGCAGACAAGATTTATATGATGCATAACGGTACCTTGTTGGAGCCCGAATCTCCAGAAACGATTATGACCGCAACCTCTATCTACGGGGAGTTTATTAGGGGAGGCCTCTCGTGAGGCTGCGCATAGTCCGGGGCGTTTGGTATTTACAAAAAAGCCAAGGAGGCATGTCCTGATGAAAGATTCTGTAGCGTTTAAAGTAGGGGCCGCGGCCTTCGTTATGCTCTGTGTGTTGTCGGCGCTGATCATTTGGAAAAGCGGCGTTTTATTTCGTGCCAATGGATACGAATTAATCGGTGAATTTCAATCTGTGAATGGGCTTGTTCCTGGTGCGGAGGTCCGTTTTCGGGGCATGCGGATTGGCAAAGTTTTCACCATTAACCCCTTACCTGACCGTGTGCAGGTGCATTTTCGTGTTTTGGACTCCGTTAAAGTACCCAGAGGCTCTACTTTGAAGGTCTATTTTGATGGCTTAATCGGAGAAAAGTTTCTCAATATTGTCCCGAGTATGGCCTATGATGATATTCTCAAACCGGGAGAAACCTTGTCTGGAGTGACGGCGCCAGCCTTGGCCGAGTTTATTGACATTGGTGCAAAAAATCTGGAAATTACCCGAGAGGTTTTGGCGGCTTACAGAGATGTTTTGAACTCTACAGAAGTATTACAGGCTGTTAAAAATACGGTTTTGTCCGTTGAGCAAATTACCAAAGATGTAGAAGGTATCACGGAGGCCTTGGGCGGTGATGCGACGCGAACTTCTATACAAACGGCCATCAAAAACCTGAGTGCGACATCGACGATTATTAGAGAAAGATCGGATTCCTTACTCAATGACCCACGTCTGAATGCGTCCATACAGTCCTTGGCAGATACAACGGCCCGTATTGATGCGATGACTGCGCGTTTGGACAATGATGTTTTGACCCCTGAATCCACAAAGGCCATTGCACAAACATTGCAGGATGTATCGGTGATTGCGCGTCAGATTCGTCTCATTTTGGATGGACAGACATCGTCAGATACGGGCAAAAGTGGGGGACTCTTACAGACCATGGCCACCTTTAGTCGTGTTAAAGTGAGGCCTGTAGGACAAGGGTACTATTTGCCGGAACAGCGGGCGTTGGGTGCCCGGGCGCAATTGGATGTGGTCGTAGATCAGCAATATGTACGCCTTGGGTTTGATGCATTGCGATACCAAGATGGCCCGGCCTATCATCTGCAACATGGTATGTGGTTTGGGCCCTTGGGTGCCCGGTATGGGTTGCTGCATTCTCACCTGGGTGTGGGGGTGGATTATGCCTTCTCTGATCGCACACGGGTGGGGTTGGATCTGTATAATATAGAAAACTTAGAAGCCGACTTTCGGGCGTCGTCGATGCTGTTGGGGGGCTGGGATTTGTTGTTTTTGCTCAAGCGGGATCCTGTGACACGGCATTATGATCGGTATGGGTTTGGGCTTCAACTCGGCTTTTAGAGGGTGTCATTACGAGATAGTGGGGCGTTATCGCTTAGGTCACAATCGGCTCTCCGATGAAAATGGAATTTCTCACTTGGTATACCGCCATGCTGGACAGTCTCCCCAATAGCCGAGGATGCTTCGATATTCCAGCCTTGCAGGACGCGGGTCATCGGCGTTATGAGGCCATTGAAAACCCCAATACAATCCGCTTTTGGTCCGTGTTGGCAGCGATGCCCGATTGTCTGCCTTCTGTCATGGTTTTGGATCAGGCTATGGTGCGTATTGGTGCGGCGACAGATCTCACGCCTGGTCTAGACATGCGGGCCTTATTACAGGGATTGATGCCATGGCGCAAAGGCCCTTTTTCGATATTTGGGGTGGACATTGATACCGAATGGCGGTCCCATATGAAATGGGATCGTTTGGCACCTGCCTTGCCGCCTCTCTATGGCAAACGGATTTTGGATATTGGGTGTGGATCGGGTTATTACATGTGTCGCTTGGCAGCAGCGCAGCCGGCCATGATCTTGGGCGCAGATCCGTCGGATTTGTTTCTGGCGCAGTGGATACTGCTCAGCCGCTATCTTTTCCCTACCTCAGCGCTGTCACAAAAGGGGCTTCCTGTAACGGGCTTTTTCCCTTTCGGCTATGAGACGATACTGGGGAAAGTGCACTTTATGGATGTTGTTTTGGCGATGGGGGTGCTCTATCACCAGCGATCACCACTACACTTTTTGTTGGACTTAAAGTCTTTTCTCAAACCCGGGGGCTGTCTTTTTTTGGAAACCCTGATCATTGATTCGCCAGAAGATGTGGCGCTGTTTCCCAGGGACCGCTATGCCCAGATGCGTAATGTCTATTTTTTGCCTTCCCTGTCATGTCTGAAAAATCTTTGTATGCGTGCAGGATGGCGTTGGGATACGGTCATCGATGTGAGTCTCACAACGGTGCAGGAACAGCGGCGCACAGACTGGATTAAAACAGACTCTTTGATGGATTTTTTAGACCCCAAAGACCCTGCAAAAACAATCGAAGGATATCCGGCACCGCTGCGGGCCTTGGTTCGACTGTCTCTTCCTGAAAGTTGAGGGGGTATTGCCCCTCAACGCCGTTTTTAGATTGTTTTCCTGAGGGATAGAATCTTGCTGGTGGGTGTGAGGATGCCACCAGACAACATCTGAATGGGCTCTGGAATACGGCGCTGTCGCAAAAAAAAGTAAAAAACGTGGTAACTATCTAGCGCCCCCCCTCAAAAACGAGTGACTGATTAAGCGCGGCCTGAATGGTTTCCAAAATATTGAGGCCTTGTTTTTTTGGGGTCTCAATAATGGAGAGTAAAACAGCATGTCGTTCAGCGCCACGCTTGCTTCTAAATCCCCCTGATATTTTTTGTTTAACCTTGGCCATTCGAATCGCCCGTTCGGAGCTGTTGTTATGGAAGGGGATGTTCGGATCTGACATGAAAAGCAGAATAGAACGCTGATG
>CANNCG010000006.1 GCA_947502965.1 bacterium
TCGTATTGCGCAATTCCCAGCTCAGCACATAGCGGCTATGCCAATCCATTACTGCCACCCAATACATAAATCCGCCGCCTTTTACGCCAATGTAGGTGATGTCTGCGCACCATACCTGATTGGGTCTGTTGATCTCGATGTCCTTGAGACGGTAGGGGTATACCGCATGTTGCGCGTTGGGAATCCTGGTGTTTGGCTTTGCATATACCCGTTCCAGAATAAAATCCAGGTTTCAAATCGTGGCGGGAGCCTATTCCGCATAGGTGACCAGCGCGATTTGGCAGCTGGGTTTCATTTTCGAGCGGGTATCCCATTGAAGAATGAGGGGCGGAGAATTATAGTGGGCACCATGCATCGTATCGCCTCTGGAATAGATGGTTTGGACAATATTCTTTTCGGAGGCTTTCCGAAAGGTCGGACTACTTTGGTTGCTGGGGAACCCGGTACAGGGAAAACAACCCTCTGTCTCCAATATCTGTATGGCGGACTCAAACAAGGCGAGTCGGCCCTGTTTGTTTCTATTGATGAAAAGCCCGAATATGTTTTGTCTGACGCCCTTTCTCTTGGGTGGGATCTGGATCCTTTTTTAGAATCGGGACAGCTCCATATTATGGATATCACCCAACACTTCGGGAAACTCGGGACTGGGGAGCCCCACGTCGACATGCGACATGTCATCGAGTCTATCATGGCCAAAATCACCCAAACCGGGGCCTCACGTGTGGTCATTGACCCCATTGCCCCTTTGGTCTTTGGAGATAGCCAGGTGCACCAGTTGGTGAGCTATATTCGCGCCCTTATTTTCGCCCTAGAAGACAGCGGAGACATTACCACGTTGCTTACCTCCTATGTGCCTGTTGGCAGCGATAGGGTCAGTATTCTTGGCGTAGAGGAGTTTGCCACCTCCGGTATCGTAATCCTTCGCCTGGAGCAACTCCAACAACGCTATGTACGTACCCTTCGTGTGAAAAAAATGCGCGGCACACGCGTGGATTTGTCTGCCCACCATATCGAAATCATAGCCGATCGTGGCGTGGTCGTGAGAAATCCCCTATGACAAAAATATTAATTGCAGACGATGAAAAGCCCCTTCTCTTGCTCACGCAGATGGTATTCAGAGACGCCGGCATGGAGGTCATCACCGCCTCGGATGGTGCGGAAGCCATCGAAAAAGCCCTGTCCGAAAAACCAGATATTATTATCACAGACGTTATCATGCCTTACAAAACAGGATTTGAAGTCTGCAAAGCTGTTCGGTCCAATCCAGAAACAGCCGATATTCCCATCATCATCATTTCCGCATTGGGAGATGAGTACAACAAACTAACAGGATTTGAAGAGGGCGCCGATGACTATGTGACTAAACCCTTTAATACCGCAGAGTTGCGGGCACGGGTCAAGGCCCTCTTGATGCGGTATGAAGCCAAAAAACGCCCCCCTCTCAAACCCCTACAAACCCCGAGGATAGACCAAGAAATCACTATCGAAGTCATCCCAACAGGGTTACCCGATCTCGACAGGTGCATGTCTGGCGGGCTTCCCAGAGGATCCAATATCCTTATCACTGGTTCCCTGGGCTCTGGAAAGTCTACCTTTGCCAGACAGTTTATTGGCAATGGGGTACGCCAGAGAGAAAAATCACTCTTTGTCATTCTCGATGACAATCCCAAACAAATCAGAAAAAGTATGGACTGCGGCCTCCCTATTGATGAAGCCGAAGCCCAGGGGCTGATTCGGTTTGTGGATGCCTACTCTTGGAGCAGCATGCTCACCCTGATGGATGAACGTTTTGTGGTCACCGGAATGTTAGATCTCAGCCATTTATCCGGTATTATTGGCGACGCTAGTCATGAATTGGGACAAAGCATCCAAAAAAAAGTAGGCGGAAGACGGGTTGTGGATTCTATTTCAAGCCTTTTGATTGATTTTGAGTTGGCCCAGGTCCAGCGATTTATCAACCAGTTGGCCCGAACCGCATTGTCCTTTGGCGGTGTGACCACCCTTTTTGTCGTCGAGGAAGGCACGGTCTCAGAACATGTGATGAATAACATTAAATACATTATGGACGGCATTTTAGAATTCAAAGTAGAAGATCATGCCAGATTTGTCCGTGTTGGGTCGATGAAATGGCGTCCATTTGACCCCACATGGGTCCCCTATCACATATGAGTACCCTTGTCTGGGGAAAAGCCAGCACAGGAAAAACAACCACACTTGCCGAACATGCAGCCGCTTGTTTAAAAGACCCAGACGCACATGTTTTGTTTTTGGGATTCCAAGACCGTTTAGGCGATGAATTTCTAGGACTTATTCGGCACCATGATGGCGATGCAGGCCGTGTGGCCACCATGTCTTTCCAGACCTTTTGTCTAACGATTGTGCGCCAATTTTCGCAACCCCTTGGCCTAGCCCATCCACTGGCACTCCTCTCTGTTTCCGAAGAGCTGTCCCTCTGTCTCTGGCTGACCATGGGCAGGCATGAATCGCCCGAAAATATCCGAGACGCCTTGGGTCATATTCGAAAATTAAAAACTGGGATGATCACCCCAGCGCATTATCTGAAGGATCCCCTCCACACCCCCGACCGAGACACGGTTGCGTGGCTATATCCCGCCTATCAACGGTATCTCAAGGATCTCTCCCTCATCGATGCGGCAGACCTCCTACTATATTGTATTCAGGGGTTGCAGACACTCCCTGCCGCAGCTGCCGCCGTGGCAAAAGCCTATCGCCATGTCGTCATCGACAATGCCGAATCCTGCACAGAAGCCCAATGGCAACTTTTAAGCCTCCTTGCTCACGCAGGGGTTTCGCTACTCGTGGCCATTGATCGGCCGCTTTGTCCAGCCTTGCCACATATCGAAAACTGGCCACAGACCACTATTTTAGAAACCAAAACGCCGTATCAACAGCCTCCCGCTGTTTCCATTGCCGTACACCACCTCATGGGCGAGGAGGGCCCTATCCCAGAGGTCTCCCCCATTTCCTATTTTATAGGCTACGATGACCGTGAAGAGTCTGATTATATTTCCGGACAAATCCTACAGCAACGGCGCGAGGCCAAGGCTTCTTTTCATGATATCGGGATTGTGTACCGGTCTCACGCCCAGTGTCACTATCTGATGGACAGCCTGGAAAAACACCGCATTCCCTATATCGTTTTGGGGAAATCTATCTCCCATACAGAGACTCTGATTGGCAACATTCTTGGCTATTTGCGCCTCGTTGAAAACCCACAACACCAGGTGGCTCTCCTGCAAGTCTTGCGCCAAGCGCCTTTTCATTTTTCTGGGGAGAGTTTGCACATTTTGCGGGCACACATGTTTCATCATAGACCTGAGATCACCGGCGCGTTTGTGACATGGCCAGACCTCTCTGAGCGAGAATTGGACATGCTGCGTATGCTGTTTTCTATGGTCCAAGAGCTACGCACCGCGTACGCCGAACATCACAATATTAAAACCCTCTTGAGCGACATTATCGCGATGAGCGGATACGCCGCTATGATGGAAAACGATGACACCTTGTCCTCTATTGAAGATCTCGAAAATCTGGATACGTATATCCAAAATCTGGAAGAAGATACACCCCTCGAAGGCTTGATAGCGGACACCCTCCTCGCGACCCACGACCAAGCAGAGCGATCCGGCGATTCCGTGAGTTTGATCAATGCGAAAAACCTGCTTGGACGTCGGTTTAAGACCGTCTTTATCTGTGGGTTAGAAGAAGGTTTATTTCCACATTACAGCGCCCAATTTGACCCCGAAATCATGGCAGACGAAAAAGCCTATTTTTACCGTAGCCTCACCCGTAGCACCCAATTCCTTTATTTAACGTCCGCCTTCGAGCGCTCTCTTTATGGCCAAATCAGGGCTGAAGATGTGTCACGATGGGTGTTAGGCCTACCCAAAGAGATCCTCACGTGTACGCTGTCTCCCAAATTGGAAAACCACCCCTTCAAAGCAAACCTAGAGGCGTATGGGTTTGTCTGCCGTATCGCATCACCGGCTGCAGTCATGACCCCGACAGGCTACGACATGGGCACATGGGTTACCCATCCCCTGTGGGGTAAGGGTGTCATACAGGCATGCAGCGGCGAACTGGACCAACGCATGCTCACCATCGCATTTTCAGATGAGGTGCGTACCCTCATGGCAAAATATGCCCCACTCACGCCCATGTCTCAACACGACGCGTCTATAGAGACGCCGTCCCCTCAACCCCAGACATCTTCTCAGCAAAGCCGAGAAGATGAGGACTTTCCCAATGTGGGTTAAGGACATTTTCTACTCCTTCCAAGGGGAAGGTCCCTATATCGGCGTTCCCCAGATTTTCCTACGCTTTTATGGATGCAATATACATTGTGCCTACTGTGACGAACCTGATTTTTCGCATCAGAAAAAAAACTATACCCGTGACCAGGTTTTGGCTGAATTGGCTCCCCTCATGGCCAAAAAGCCACACTCTATTTCTATCACCGGTGGTGAGCCCATGCTCCAGACAGACGCGATTCTGGAAATAGCCCCTCACATTGAGGTACCGCTGTATCTCGAAACCAATGCAACGATGCCGGAAAAGCTCGATGTCTTATTGCCCTATATCCGTTATTACAGTGTGGACTACAAACCTGGATTTTTGAAAGAATTTACAGCGTTTATTGCAAAAATCGCAGCCTATCACGCATCGCCGTTTCCCCTAGAATCAGGTTCTAGCGCAACGAACGATCGCCATTTGAATCCCCCCAAGACGCTGCAAGAAACCCTCTTTGTGAAGCTGGTCCTCACCCCTGGGTTTTCACCAGAAGAAACCGCCTCTGTAGCCAAAGCTGTCGCAGATTTGGGGATTCAAATTCCGTTTATTATTCAACCTGTGACCCCTTTTGGGACGGTCCAACAAAAGGCCTCTATGCAGGATATAGAGCAAAATTTTGCTGCAGCGCAGACATGGCTGTCCGATGTACGCATTATCGGACAAACCCATAAGTTTATTGGGGTACGGTAGTGCGCCCCGTTTTATGGCGTGTCTTCGCCACGCCATTGTTTTTTTTTAAAGGGCTTCGCCCTTGGAATCCCGTTCCTGCTCACCTCGTCGGTGATTGCCCTCAGACCCATGGGGATGGGGTGCGTCATGAGCGTTAACGAAGGGCTAGCGCCAAACGGGCAAGATAGCGAAGATCCCAACGCCCTCCTCGACATGTACTCGGGGGTCTTCCTTGACGAAGGTTTGGGTTGGGACGCTGCCCAACGATACCAAGCGCGCCGTGATGCCTTTCGACAAAAACTAAGCGCCCCATGTATTCTCTTCGGCGTGGCGGAAGGTCCCGATACGCCCTACAAAACATGGGGATACTGCCATGTCCCTGTTTTCCAAGAGCCTCTCTTTCTCTTTTTGACAGGACTCAATCAGGTTGGCCTCGCCCTCCTCATTCATCCGTCTGGCGAAGACATTCTCTTTCTCCCCGATATCGACCATGATAGGGCGTTTTGGGAAGGCCCCCATTTTGGCATCGGTGACGAAAAAGTCGAAAGCCTCGTGAGCACCCTCACGGGCATCTCCGCCTTGGGGCCCCGCAACAAAGTCAACGCCGCTCTCCTCGACTGTCTGGAAGAGACCGACGAACTCACCGGATATTGGCATCTCTTTCGCAACGGAAAGCCTATCAAAGACCACAATTATCTTTCATGGAAACACTGTGCCCAGGCCTTACGTCGCTATGACGAAACCCCGGAATGGCAGAATATTGCGACTGCACAATGGGACCTGCGCTTGCCTCTAGACGCTATCGATATTGCGCATATGAAAACCGCCACTGAGATCACACGAATGGCCTTTCTCGAAACCCTCGCGGTATTGTCCACCTGCACAACAGAAACAGAAGTGGCTGGTATTTTGAACGCCGGTATTCACATGCGCTCATGGTTTGGCAACAGCTTTCCCAGCATCGTCGCAGGGGGCGCCAACGCAACCGTATTGCATTATCACAAAAACAATTCGCCACTCCCCAAAGAGTGCCTCGTACTATTGGACTTCGGGGCACGTTGGCAATCGATGCATGCAGACGTCTCTCGCACCGTCCCATGTTCTGGACGCTTCAATCCCTTGCAAAAGAAGCTCTATACCCTTGTTCTCAATGCCCAAGAACAGGTTGAAAAGGCGGCCAAACCCGGGGTGACTATCGCCGAACTCAATACCCTCTGCTGGGCCCATATAAGCCAAGGCTTGGCTATCATGAAAGCCGAAGGGGCCATCATCGATCTCGATTACAAAGAGATGCCTCACAATGTCAGCCACTTGCTGGGACGTCAGGTTCACGATGGTGACCCCCAGCGCAATTATCGGGATATGCCCCTCACCCCCGGTCTCATGATCACCAACGAACCTGGTCTCTATGGCCGCTTTCAGATGATAATCGCAGGCCATGTCTACGACGAAGCCATTGGGATTCGCATCGAAGACGATCTGCTCATTACCCAAACAGGTGTCGAAAACCTCAGCCTCTCTATCCCAAAAACCATTGAAGACTTGGAGGCCTTATTCACATGAATTGCCAAATCCCCAAAACAACCCTCAGCACACGCAGTAGCATCACAATTAGCACGATTCCTGGGGATAAATCGCTGTCCCATCGCGCTGTTATTTTGGGCTCTCTGGCAGAAGGCATGTCTTCATTTTCAGGATTTCTCACTGCAGAAGATTGTCTGAACACCCTGCACGTATTTAATGCACTCGGCATCCAATCCAAACAAGAGGGCACCTCGCTCACCCTTCACGGGAAAGGCCTCTCCGGCCTACGCGCCCCGATCAATGATGCCCTCTTGGATGTGGGCAATTCCGGCACAGGGATTCGATTGATCACAGGCGTCCTCGCCGCCCAGGCGTTTGACACGGCTATCACAGGCGATGCCTCTATCCAAAAACGACCAATGAAACGGATCATCACGCCATTGTCCCTCATGGGTGCCCGGATCACGGGACAAACGCTACCGGGTAAGACCGACGTTTATCCCCCGTTACAGATCCATGGCAGCGCATTAAACGCCATCACCTACACACTGCCTGTGGCCAGCGCCCAGGTCAAATCCGCAATATTGCTCGCCTCTTTGTTTGTACAAGACATCACCACGATCATTGAACCCGAAGCTACCCGCGATCATACCGAGCGCATGCTCCAAGGCTATGGCGCAGATATCCGCAGAGAAGGAACGGCGATCATGTGTTCCGGCCAAAAGCCCTTGGTCGCACCCCATGGGTGTACAATTCAGATTCCAGCCGATATTTCGTCCGCAGCCTTTTTCATCGTATTGGGATTGATCACCCCACACGAAGGACTTCACCTCACCCATATTGGGATCAATCCTACCCGTGACGCCCTCCTAGGTGTCCTGAAAGCGATGGGCGCAAGAATCGACATCCATACCATTGCGGGCGAAGATTTCGAGCCTCACGCCACGATCAGTGTCTACCCATCAGAGATGACCAATATAGATTTGGATCCCGCCGTGATTCCCTTTTTGATCGACGAGATTCCGATTTTGGCTGTGGCCGCCATGTTCGCCAAAGGCAGGTTGCGTGTGACAGGCGCCAAAGAGCTGCGGGTCAAAGAGTCTGACCGTATCGCCGGTATTGCCCGTATCGCAGCGGCGGTTGGGATCACAATAACCGAAATTGAAGATGGCTTTTCCATCACCGGTCGCCCAAGTGGCGAGTCATTCACCTTGGACTCTCACGGTGATCACCGTATCGCGATGTCAGGGATTGTCTTGGCCTACGCGGCAGAGATGTCCGCTACTGTGATAGGCTGCGCATGTATTCACACCTCATTCCCAAATTTTTTTGAGATTCTCAACACATGGGGACTTCCCTATCTTAAGGTTTCACAGCCCTGCGGATAACCTGTGAACAATCGGCCCTTCCATGTGCACAGCTGTGGATAACCAAAGACAATCTTCGAAAGTCCCCGAACTGTTCACCGCCGCTCTGCCAACTTATACACAGGATGTTATCCATGACAAAGCCCTATTTTTAGTTGAAACTACAGCTAGAAACACCACTTATCCACTTGTACACACCTACTACTACGACTACGATTTATTTATATATAATTATTTTTAATACGTCTCTATTAGGAAGCTGTGCATAACTTTTTTTAAATTGGGATCTAAATTGCTTTGCAATTTAGATCCCAATTTAAAAAATACCTTGCAGTGGGAGATGTTACTCATAGAGAATAGGTCCTTCATTCATTAAACTAAAATATGAGACTGCCAAAGAGGAGATAGTATGAAATTCAGCTGCGACAGTTCCCTTCTTTTTAAAAGTATAAACATAGTAGAAAAAGCCATTGCCCAAAAAAGCACGATCTCTGTTTTAGAAAATATTTGCTTTGAATTGTCCGAATCAAAACTTATTTTGCGGGCCAATGATCTGGAAATAGGCATAGAGCATGCCATCGATGTCATGGTAGACCCAACACATTCTATTTTTCCAACGTCTGTCTTGATAAAGGGTAAAACTATTTCGGGCATTTTTTCCAAAATATCGCCTCAAATTATTCAGATCACGGTGGATGAGAACAACCGCTTTAAAATCGTAGGAAAAGGGGTCAATTATGACATCATGGGGATGTCTTCGGATGATTTCCCTGTTTTTCCAGAAATTAATAATGGCGAACATGTCCAATTGTCCTTGGATGACATGCGGTTGCTGATCAGATCTACACTTTTTTCCGTATCCTCAGATGAAACAAAGCCTTTTTTAAACGGTATTTTTGTGAAATCGGACCAACATATTTTGTCTTTTGTTGCGACAGATGGTTTTCGTTTGGCCCTTAGACAAATTTCGACTCAGACACAGGTTGAAAACATTGCGGTTATTATTCCTTCCAAAGCGATGAAGGAATTGACAAAAGTAATGGGATTTTTAGACACTGTATCACCACTTAATATGGTCATTTCTTCGCATCAGGTTGCTTTCTTTTCAGATCGCTTTCGGTTGGTTTCGCGTGTGATTGAAGGCTATTTTCCAGATTACAAACAGGTTATTCCCAAACTATCTTCCTATCAGGTCAAGGTATCTCGAAAAGAATTCATAGAGGCCTGTGAACGTGCCATGATTATTGCGTCTGTTTCCAATTTTGTGGTGCGTTTGACTTTCGAAGGGGAGTCACTCTTGTTGCGCGCCAACGCCTCTATGGGAGAATTTAGAGAAGAACTGTATGTTGTCAGAACCAAAGGTGAAGGGACTGTAAAAATTTCTTTCAACGTCAAACTCATACTTGAAGGAGTACGTGAGATTGATTCGGATGATATCGAATTAGAATTTAACGAAGGATTGAGTCCATGTATTATCCGGGCATCTGGTCAGACAGATTATGTTTATCTTGCGATGCCTATTAGGACCAATGATTACCAAGAAGATACGTTCTAAAACAGTATTATTCCCCTCTGAGGCCATATCTATATGATGATTGATCGCCTCTGGATCTCCGCGTTTAGAAATATTGAAAAAGGGCTTTGGATCTTTGAAGGTCAAAAACGTATTGGAATTCTGGGTAAAAATGGAAATGGGAAGTCCAATTTTTTAGAATCGATTTACATTCTTATCAATGGAAAGTCTTTTCGTGGTTCTTCGCTTTCTGATTCTCTTCCTTTTGAAGGATCTAAATTTTCTCTAGGAATGGATATTTGTGGGACCCGGCTTTATACCGAATTTATGAAAGAAAAAGGCCGAAGCTTTCAGATTTCTGGTGATTATTCAGATATGGCCTCTTTAAAACGTGCGATGCAAGTGTCCTATTTTTCTTCGGATATTGTTCGTTTATTGGTAGAAAGTCCTGATGCACGTCGGCGAGAGTTGGATAGGTTTTGCAAACGTTATTTTGGGGATGCTGCACAGTCGGCTTATTCACGTTATGATGCTGTTTTGAAGCAAAAAAACAGATCTCTGAAACAAAAAGATCCCAAAATGGCCCGTCTTTTTCATGACCAATTGTCTGATATTGCCGCTTTGGTGATGTCATTTAGACACCAAGGATTGACCCTTATTACGGATAAAATAGGGTCTTATCACAGAAATTTTCCTTCGATTAAAGGCTTGTCTGAAGTAGGATTTTCGTATGTGTCTAGTGCACATGATTTGGGTGATGCTGATAAAGAGAGGCCTTATTCTGCGATGATGAAAGGATTTTATGAAGCACATATTGCTGCAGAATTGGCAGCTGGATTTTCTTTGTATGGACCACATCGCGATGATTTTAGTCTTTTTTTAGGTGGCCGATCGATGACGCGTTTTTATTCCAGAGGGGTCAATAAAATTTCAAATATTTTGTTTAGACTTTCGACGTATGAACTGATGAAATCCCAGTTTGGATTGCCTATATTGCTTTTTGATGATGTCTTTGCGGAGATAGATGAGGATAACCAAAAAGGGGTTTTACATCTTTTAGAGGATTTTCCCCAATTGTTTTTTACGGGACTAACCTATAATGAGGTGATGGAAAAAGACAGTGTGTGGTATCAGATAGAAAATGGGTTCATGGAAAAAAAATAATGGACAGTGCTTTTGATATTGTATCCAAAGACAAAGTATTGGGAAAACTGGCCCATCATCATCGTTTGTTATCTATTATTAGAGAATCGTCTCAGACATTTTTGGGGCAGTTGAATCACGCTATTACGATTGTAGATATGAGAGAAGGCGTTCTCTTATTGGAAACATCTAACCCCATTTGGGTTTCTGAGATCAAGCGGTATGAAAAAATGGTATTGGGGAGATTGGCGACAATACTGGATAACAAGCTTGGAAAAGAATGCCCTAGAATTTCTAGTATAAAGGTCATTATTGCATTAAAGAAACCCCAGTATAAGGGCCTTGATAAAAAAGACGATTATACGCGAAATAAAGAGGGCTCTTTAGAAATAATGGTAGCCAGTGAGAATAAAATGAAACTTGAAAAAGGATTTGTATGGTGCACTTGTTGTGGGGATATTTTAACGGATGAGAAAGTGTGTGTATTTTGTAGATTGGAGGGAAAGGTTATCTAACGCGGTCCTGAAGGGGGAGACTTGGGCCGTATATCTTTGGATCCCCTTTAGCGTACTGACTATAAAAAATATCCTACTGCGTATTGATTCTAAATCATTTTTACTATACTCTTTCGCGGTAAATCAATTAAAACAGGGTTATATTTATTTAGTGGAGGATTCACATTATGGGTAGTCTTATTAAAAAAAGACGTAAGAAAATGCGTAAGCATAAATATAAAAAATATGGTAGAAAGATGAAAGCCAAGAAATAGTATTCTGCTTTCATTTTCGCTTTCAGAGAAAAATTTCTTTGTTGTTTGAAATCCCCAAGTGGCTTACCACTTGGGGATTTTTTTTTGATGGCAGATTACCCCCTCTGAAAATACATGTTTTAACCCTTCATTTTTATGGGTAGCTATATATATATATCAGAACTTGTTTTTCATGTTCTAAAAAAAGGGGGATATCATGCTAAAAGAGGGAGTTCTTTCTTCAGCTGTTGCTGAAAAAAGCTTTTTAAATACTTTTTTAAATGTTGTTAATCATTTGGGTGCTGATAGCTTACCTATTATTATTACCAATATTTCTGAGAAACGCCAGTTGGCTTCTCATTTTTATTGTTTGGTTGTAGAAGAAAATTTTTTTGTACTTACCAAGCGTTTTCCTGGAAAAAAAGTGAGGTATCGTCTCAATCTTTCTGATTTTGAATTGCAAATTTCTGGTGTATCTGATGAAAAAAAGTATTATTCAGGATTATTGACATCCTTAAGACAAATTCTCATCGATATTAAAAGTCGGGACGCACGGGTTTTAAGGAAAAATTAACCCATGAATCATACAGAATATATCCCTATTCAACCCATTTCCTTTGTGAGAGATAGTCATAAAATCGAAAAAGATACCATTTTCCTGGAAGAGTTGGCCTCTTTGGAGAGTATTTCGGGTATTTCTGTGCGAAATTTTACAGTGGCAGCTTCCCATGTTGTTTCAGATGTGGGTAATTTTATAGATGGGGTTATTTCTGGTGTAGCCCGTTTTACAAACCACGACATGATGTCTCTTTCACGTGAAACGTATCAGAAACTGGAGATAGATGATAATTTTTTATTGTTTATTAAAAGTTCCTTGAATGAGCCTATGGATGCTTTGGAACGTATTCACGATACAGTGAGTGGTATTCATGGGAAAATGGGTTTTGGTGAAATGGGTAAGGTGGGGAACTTGTTTTTAAACGCCTTTGAAGGTGTGTTGGCTTCTGATATGTATTCTCGTTTGGAAAAGTCTGTTCGCGGACACAATGAAAATCTTGGTTTGAGCGTTAGGGATATGTATCTATTGCTCGCTTCTGATGTCATAGATGAAATTGATGATATAGGTATGGATATAAGTGCATTTGGATATGCCAGAAAAATGCTACAGTGGTTTTTTGGAAAGTCTTCAGATCTAAATAAACTCAAAAAAAATCCATCTAAACCTTTTTATAAACTAAAAAGTAAGGGGGCATTTCCTTTTTATGTAAAGAAAAAAGGGATTGATATACCGCTATCTTCTATTGAGGGTTCTTTTAAGCTGAGAAATATCGATTGTTATCCCTCTAGATATAGCTATATTTCGATTTCAGATTCTGTTGTTTTTATTGAAGTAAATAGACTTTTTAAAGATTTTTATCTGAATAGAAATATTTTTGAGCATAGGGTGAATGAGTTTTTGACAGACATTGCTATTTTGGTTGCTACCTACACGATGTTTATCAGGCAGGCCAATCTGATTGAAGATCTTTCAGACAGTGAAACAGAGTTGAAGGCATGCTTGGAAAGACTGTGTTTGGGTGCTGAAATTTTAAAGTCTATTTCTCATGACAAAGATATACTCAAGATTTTAGGACTTTCTAAATTTGATAATGGCAAATCTAGAGGTAATAAAGAAGATCTTATGGGATGTATTCGAGAAGCAGCTGAAAACTGTGAATCAATAGCACTGACGATTTTATCGCATCAGGATATTTGGGATATATTGCCGATGATTGATGACAACGCGGTGATATTGGAAACTGGAAAATCAGATGTTCTACATACTTTGGAAAAATTAAATACGATTCTTTATTTTCTGGATGAATTAAAAGAGATTTCTTCTGTTTTGGATATTCAGCATATTTCTTTTACTTTAAAGCAATTCCAGTACAAGCTAAAATTAGCAGGCGTATGAATCTTCGAATTTTTTGTTTTTTAATATGTCTGGTGATCAGTGGATGTTCTGCTAAAGAGGATCCTTCCTCAATTGCAAAAAGACAACTGTCTATTGGATGTTCCAACCAGATTCTTGCGGATATGGTTTCCAAAATAGCAGGCGGCAGGGCGACTGTTTTTGTTTTTGGGAACTCTAAATTTCATGAAAAATCTGATTTAAAAGAAATGAAATCATCGGATTTTTTGGTTATTTTGGGGCAAGGATGTGAGGCTAATTTTGAATCAATAGAGGATTCTTTTTTAGATAAAATAGTGCCTGTTTTGGATTCTATTGAGGGGTCTTTGGTGAAAAAAGATTCATTGCAACCCGCAAACAGAGATTGTCACTTCTGGTTTGATGATAGACTTATTGTGCCTATATCTGAGGTTATTTTGGATAAATTGGCTTCTTTTGATTCCCAGAATGCGGCACTTTATAGGGAGAATACCGCTTCTTTTAATCTGCAAATAAAAGAAGCTTTTGTGAAATTCAAGATGCTTTTGACCCATGTTCCAAAGTCCCAACGTATTTTGGTAAGTACCCACGATGGGTTTGCATATTTCGGAGATATTTTTTCTTTTGAGACCTATGGCTTATGGGTTTCTGATGAAGGGTCTGTGACGGATAGAGATATTTCCCGATTGGTAGATTTTATTGTACGTCGTTGGGTTAGACATGTGTTTGTCGAATATCCATTAGAAGATAAATTTGTAAAAAAACTAACCCTTTCTATTCAAGAAAAGGGCTGGGAAGTAGAAATTCACCCTATCTTTATTCATGATCTTGGTTTTGAAACGGAATCTAAACTTTCTTTATTAGAGGCACTTGAGATTAATATTCAAAAATTCAGAAAATTATTGGGCAGTGACTTGGATGCAATGACCATTGATGCCTATCTTTCTTTTGATTGATGGCGCTGTCGCAAAATGCGCCATGCGGCGTCAGTACTCGCCAGAAAAATTCTCATTTACGCTCAGTAAAGGCCGGTTTTTCTAGCTCGAGATCCTTGCTTGATAGATGTTGAGATACGCCTTGATATACCACTTCCAAAATGAAACCGAAGCCGCATCCTCCCTCAGTCACAGGCGTGGTCACTTATGAGGAATAGGCGCCCGTCGTGATTTGAAATCCAGGTTTCATTTTGGAATGGGTATAGGTATACTACTCCCTACTTATGAAGCGTAAAAAACCATGTTTGATCTATAGTGTTGTTAACCAAAAAGGCGGGGTTGGCAAAACAACCACAGCCATTAATTTGGCATCTTACCTGAGTGAATTTGGTCAAAAGGTTCTTTTGATAGATATGGATGCACAGTCCAATGCCTCTTCAGGTATTGGGATTAAGCCAGAAACCATTGAACGCAACATCTACCATTTCTTGATAGAAGACGCGCCTTTTTCAGAAGTGTTGTATCCCACTGCTTTTGAGAATTTACATATCATTCCTGCAACGCGGGATTTGTCGGGGGCTGAAGTAGAAATGGTGGGGATGGTTTCACGTGAAACCATCCTTAGAGACAAACTGGCTGCCGTAAGGGCCTATTATGATTCCATTATTATAGATTGCCCCCCCTCTTTGGGTTTACTGACATTGAATGCGTTGGTGGCGTCTGACCGTACGATTATTCCTGTCCAGTGTGAATATTTTGCATTAGAAGGGATCGCTAGTTTGCTCAATACCCTGACCATTGTGAAAGAGACCTTGAATCCTCATTTGGAAATTTCTGGCATTGTTCTTACTATGTATGACAAGAGAACAGCGCTTAACAGACAGGTTGCTGAAAATGTGAGGCATTATTTTCAAGGGCTCATCTATGAGACCATTGTTCCCCGTAATGTGCGACTATCGGAAGCCCCTAGTCATGGTCTTCCTATTTCTCTTTATAATGGTAATTCTCGAGGGGCTATAGCCTATTTAAATTTAGCAAGGGAGGTTGGTAAGCGTGTCTAAAGAAACAGTGCCGCGGTTGGGTAAGGGATTGGAGGCGTTGATCCCGAGATCTTTGCTCGCGTCTGGTAAAACAATATTGCAGGTGACGGTATCTTCTGTTGAACCAAATCCATATCAGCCCAGATTTCATTTTGCAGAAGAACAGTTGGCCTCATTGACCGCATCTATTAAAACCTTTGGGGTCAATCAGCCTATTCTTGTGCGTCGTTTTGGACAGGGATATCAGATTATTGCGGGGGAAAGACGGTTTAGGGCGTCTATTGCAGCAGGGCTAGATCATGTCCCTGTTATTGTAAAAGATATTTCTGATGAAGATATGTTGAAGCTGGCGCTGGTGGAAAATCTTGAGCGTGCGGATTTGAACCCTATCGAAATTGCAAAGGGCTATCAACGCTTGATAGAAGAGTTTTCCTTTACGCATCAAAGTATAGCGACTTTATTTCTTAGAAGTCGGTCAGGCGTGACAAATACCATTCGTCTTTTGAACTTGCCCCCAGATATCCAAGACTATATCCATACGGGGCAGCTGACAGAGGGTCATGGGCGTGCCTTACTTGCTGTTGAGCCGGATAGGCAGGACGTTTTGGCAAAAGAGGCGATTGCTAAAAAATGGTCTGTTCGTGAATTGGAACAGATTGTTTTGACACAAAAAGAAAAGCCTGTCGAAAAAATCAAAGAAAAAATTTCTTTTTCAGACTTAGAGGCGGCGTTGCAGGTTAAAACGTCCTTTGCTGTCAAAATAAACGGATCGAGACAGCGGGGCGCTATCTCTTTGAAATATACGTCTGAAAGCGAATTTGAGGACCTGGTTTCGCGATTTTCTTCTTTCTGAATACCTATGAAAATTATTTCTTTTCTTGTTTTTTTTCTTTTTGCTTTTCCTGTAGGGGCGATCGAGACGCATTATGTTGGCGGTTTTGCCCAATTTGATACCCAGTATGGTGTGATGGCGGGATCTCCTTATCAGGCTGCGATGGGCCTTCGGCGTATCCGCACTAATTTTCGGGGAGATGTTGGGCGTTTTGCGTATAGGGTAAATCTCGACCATGCTGGCAGCTCTACCTCTGTGGTGGATGCCTATTTCGAGTTTTCACCGCGATCTGATCTGAGTGTGCGTATGGGTAGATCCCGATCGCCATTGGGATTTGAGATATTGCAGTCGCTGACCGAGCTGGTCTTTCCCGAATATGGGGCGACCCATGCCTTTCTTCCAAATCGGGACACGGGCGTCTTCTTAACCTACAAAGTTCCCAAGTTGACAGTGAACGCTGCTTATTTGGCAGGGAGTCCGGATGGAAGTAGTTTGTCTAAAAATGAGGATTTAAGTGGGGCCTTGGTGTGTCGCGTGACCTCTGATTTGGGAGAAACGCTCAAAGGCTCTCTTGCGGGGTCTCTGGAAACCCGTGCACGGAAAAGTGGTGACGTGGCATCATCATTGTTGTCCAGTTATGCTATTTCCGGGGGAAGTAATTTTTTTTCTTATGATAAGAACACCTATGCGGAGGGTCTCTTTTATAGGATTGTTCCCAATCTGGTTTGGACGCATGGCCCTTTTGCGGGAATGGCGGAAGCTGTTTTCTCTCAAAATACTGTTCGAAATAGCGGTAAATCTCAGGGGCTGTCGCATTATGCATGGCAACTGACCTGGTATTGGAATCTTTTGGGAGAAGCGGATGCGGTGTATGGGTCCAATGCGTTTGATCATGAGGGTTGGCAATGGGGGCTTCGATTGGGGGGTGCCCGTATGGATGCTTTGTCTTTTTCTTCTTTTGCAGATCAATCCCAAACCGAGTCCCTGTTTGTATTGGGAAGCGCTGTTAATTGGTATTGGGGAAGAGAGGCAAAATGGAGTCTCGGGATTGATGAGGTCTTTCATACCCGTGCCAGCGGTCAGGTTTCGCGTGAAACCGTTGCCACAGCACGCTTGCAAGTGGTGTATTAGGTTCTTTGTTTTCGAACTCAGCCCTGCCCCTTTCTAAAATAGGATCGCTGGTTTAAGATACCCCTATGATTTTGATCGATAGAATACCCGTCACGGGCCGTAAATTGATTTTGCTTGTCATGGATGCCTTTGTTGTGGTGCTGTCTTTGGGGATTGCGACATGGCTGCAATATCCGAGCCTACCGATTAAATCCCAAGCCAGCTTATATCTTGGCATTTTGCCGGTGGTTGTTTTTGCCAAATTGGCTGTTTTTTATGGGTTTCGGTTGTACCATTTTTTATGGCGTTATGCGTCTTTAAAAGAGGTCTTTCTGGTGTTGAAGGCCTGTCTTTTTGGGTCTTTGATCATTTCGGCTATGGCCCATATTTTTGGGTTGTCGTTTCTCAACGTTCGGTTGCTCTTGAGCGATGCCGTGCTGACTATTTTTCTTGTTGGGGGCTTGCGTGGTTTTCTCAAAGGACTTCGCGAGTATGTGATACACGGCTCCCGTCATCCCAATGAGCAATACACCCAATCTCGAACCCTCATTGTTGGGGCGGGAGATGCGGGCGAGTTGCTGGCTAGGGAGCTTTTGAAAAAACATGTAAATGTGGTGGGTTTTGTGGATGATGCGCCACGTAAAAGAGGTTTGCATATTCACCGTATTCCTGTTTTGGGAACCTCGGAACAGATCCCCGAATTGGTACGTGAACACAACATAGACACCGCAATTATTGCGGTACCTTCTGCCACGGGAAAAACAGTGAGACGGTTGATGCGATTGTGCCAATTGGCCAAGATTCCTTTTAAAATTACTCCGAATTTATTGGATTTGGTGTTTAAAAAAGAATCTTTAGACCATATTCGTAACATCAAAATTGAAGATTTGTTGGGGCGAAAGGTGGTGTCATCGGATATGGCTACGATGTCCGCCTATTTGCGTGACCATGTGGTGCTTGTGACGGGTGCTGGTGGGTCTATTGGCGCTGAAATTTGTCGTCAAATAGCCTCGTTTCAGCCAAGACTATTGATTTTACTAGACCAGGCGGAGACGGCTCTTTTTGAGATTGATTCAGATATTCAGACGGCTTACCCACGTGTGTCCATGGTCGCGGTTGTGGCCGATGTGCGCCAAAAAGACCGAATAACGGGTGTTTTTGAGGCCTATAAACCCGATGTCGTTTTTCATGCGGCTGCCTACAAGCATGTGCCGCTGATGGAGGCCCATCCTCACGAAGCCTTTGAAACCAATGTCCTGGGGACAGCGCATTTGATGCAATTGTCTGCTGCTTATCAAATCCAGGAGTTTGTACTCATTTCGACGGACAAGGCCGTTCGTCCTACCAGCTGTATGGGGGCCACGAAGCGTATTTGTGAGATGTTTATGCAGTATTACGCAGCCTTGCCGAACAATAAAACGACCTTCACGGCCGTTCGTTTTGGCAATGTTTTGGGCTCAAATGGCAGTGTTATTCCTATTTTTAAAAAACAAATTGAAATGGGGGGGCCTATTACGGTGACCCACCCGGAAATGACCCGCTACTTTATGACCATTCCCGAGGCCGTGAGCTTGGTCATACAAGCAGGTTCTCTGAGTCGTGGTGGCGAAATTTTTATTTTGGACATGGGAGATCCTGTCAAAATAGTGAATCTTGCAAAAGACCTCACGGAACTGTCTGGTTTGACCTTGGGCAAAGACATTCATATGGTGTTCACCGGGGTGCGCCCTGGGGAAAAACTCTATGAGGAGCTTTCTTTTGACAAATCCTTCTTGGAAGGAACCTCGCATCCTCAAATTTTTGTCACACGGGATGTCTCTCCCTGTTTATCGGCACTCATTCGGGATATTTCTGAGATAACCCCGTCTCATTTCTCTGCTGCAAAACTGAGAGATAGGCTTGTGGCTATTGCGAATCAAAGTTCGCCTTCGGTATCATAGCGCCCTTATGTCATGGTTATTGGTTGCCATTGTTTTGACCCGTACTATCTCTGATATTCTCATGAAAAAGAGTGTGCATTGTCTTCACTTTGATACACTGTCTTCTCTGTGGCCCAATGTCAAAGGCATGCTGAAAACGCCCGTCTTTGGTATTGGGCTGATTTTGGGAGCCATCAATGTGCTTCTCTGGCCTGTTGCGCTGCGATATTTTGAGTTGAGCTATGCCTATCCTTTTTTGAGTATTAGTTTTGTTTTGATTATTTTGTCGGGTAAGTGGATGTTTCGGGAAAAACTGGATATCTACAAATGGGTGGGTATTTTGTTCATCGTGGCGGGCTCAATGAGCCTTTTTTTTTAAATAATGCGGCCCTTCATTACCTTTGTGTTACTCCCTATTTTCTGTAACAGTTTTGGGGAATTATTGCTCAAGTATCGGTTAAACAGTCTTGACGTAGGGGGCGTTCCTTCCTATATGGAGCGACTCCGGCAGGTGTTCTTTCTGTTTTTTGATGGGCCTTTATCTGCCTATATGGCGTATACCCTGTCTGTCATGTTGGGTATTTTATTTGACCCTATTGTGATGCTGTCTGTAGGGACGATTTTTTTGGGTACGGTGCTGTGGTTGGTGGCGATGTCCAAATTTGAGTTGTCTTATATTTATCCGTTTTTGAGTTTAAATTATGTGATTATCTTGATAGGGTCTCAGTGGATTTTAGGGGAATCGGTTAGCCTTTTGAGGTATGGTTCGGTATTATTGATTGTGATTGGTTTGGTGATTATTTCCCGTAGTCCGTATTTTGAAAAGTGAAAAGGATTGATTCATGATAACGACATCTGTTATTTCAAAACGTGCCTCTCAGGCTGAAGACAGCATCACGATGGCCATCACAGCCATGGCCCAAAAAATGCGTAAAGACGGCCAAGACGTGATTGGGTTTAGCGCGGGAGAGCCCGATTTTACAACGCCAAAACATGTCCGTGAGGCGGCCTATGCGGCCATTGAAGCGGGTAAGACATTGTATACGGCGGCGTCTGGAATTCCTGAATTAAAAACGGCGATATGTGCACGCTTCTTGGCCGATCAGGGGTTACAGTATTTACCTGAGAATATTGTGGTGTCTTGTGGGGCAAAGCATTCTATATTTAATGTATTGATGGCATTGGTAAACCCTGGGGATGAGGTCATCGTGCCTGTTCCGTATTGGGTGAGCTATCCAGATCAGGTGAGCTTGGTGGGTGGGGTTTCTGTTTATATCAACGCGGGAGAGTCCACTGAATTCAAAATAACAGCGGAACAGCTCAACGCTGTTTTGACACCAAAATCAAAGTTGCTTATTTTAAATTCACCCTCAAATCCTACGGGATCAATCTACACAAGGCCTGAGTTGGAAGCCTTGGTGGCGGTGATTTTGGCGCACCCCCATTTATTGGTACTCTCTGACGAGATTTATGAGAAATTGATTTATGATGCCAGCATTGGCCATGTCAGCATCGCTAGCCTCTCAGAGGCGATCAAATCGCGTACCATTGTTGTGAATGGCGTGTCAAAAGCCTACGCCATGACGGGGTGGCGCATTGGCTATGCGGCGTCTTCCAAAGAGATCGCCGATGTCATGGGGAAAATGCAAAGCCATACGACATCAAACCCCACGACCCCGTCCCAATGGGCGGCGTTGGCGGCTTTGAATGGCCCAGATACCGAGATAGAGATGATGCGTGTGGCTTTTGATGCGCGTCGTCAGTACATGGTTGCGGCCTTAAATGCTATTCCTGGTATCCGTTGTTTGGCGCCACAGGGTGCTTTTTATGCCTTTCCAAACGTATCGTCGTGTTTTGGGAAAAAGTCAAAATCTGGTGTGATCAAGGATTCGGCCTCTTTTTGTGAATGGCTTCTCAAGGATGCCTTGGTGGCCTGCGTGCCTGGCTCTGGTTTTGGCGCGGATGACTTTGTTCGCTTGTCGTATGCCACGTCTATGGAAAACATTAAAACGGGGATTCAACGCATCCAAGACTGGGTAGCCACACTGGTATGATCGTCGTGACGGGTGGGGCTGGGATGATTGGCAGTGCCTTTGTATGGCACTGCAACCAACAGGGCGTGACAGATATTCTGATCGTGGACCAGCTTCGCAATTCGGATAAATGGAAGAACCTGGTGGCCTTGCGGTATCACGACTATATGGACAAATCTGTTTTTTTGGCCCATGTCAACGCTGACAATTTGCCCTATTCCGTGTCGGCGGTCATCCATATGGGCGCATGTTCTGCGACGACAGAAACCGATGGCGATTATTTGATGGCCAATAATTATACCTATACAAAAACGCTGGCCGCCTGGTGCGTGGCGGGGAATCGGCGATTTATTTATGCCAGCAGCGCTGCGACCTATGGGGATGGGGCCGCGGGCTTTGTGGATGATGAATCCCAGCTGCATACGCTGCGTCCGATCAATCGTTATGGCTATTCGAAGCATCTCTTTGATTTGCATGCCCGCGATAACGGGTGGCTGGACCGTATCGTAGGGCTAAAGTTTTTTAATGTATTTGGACCCCATGAATATCACAAAGGGGGCATGCGCAGCGTGGTCTGCAAAGCGGTGCCAGACATCGCGTCCACAGGGACACTCACACTCTTTAAATCCCATCGGCCTGACTATGCAGATGGCGAGCAGTGTCGGGACTTCATCTATGTCAAAGACTGTGTTGCGGTGATGTACGAACTCATGTGTCGTCCTGATATCGGGGGGATCTTTAATCTGGGAACCGGTAGGGCGAGATCTTGGAATACCCTTGCTGCGGCGATGTATACGGCCTTGCGAAAGCCCAATGTCGTGAGCTATATCGATATGCCCAGTCCCTTGCAGGACCAGTACCAATATTATACCCAGGCGGATATGACAAAATTAAACGCCAAAATAGCGTTTGAGACACGGCCTGTGGAAGCGGCGGTACAGGATTATGTACACCACTATCTCCTGCCAGAACGTTATTTGGGCCAATGACCAACCTTTTGGTATTCGAAGATAGCGATAATCATCCGTATAATCCCATTACGGCCTGTCGGCCTATCTTTGATGTACTTGCAGGTATTTCCACACCGTTGGAGAAAATTAGTCGTTATTTTGGACATCTCAATCTCTCTATTGCATGTCGGACAGCCCTCAAGCCTTTGTTGCGATTGACGCATCCCCGTTTGCCGATTAATCAGATCAATGTAGGGGCGCCGTTGTTGTTGATCAGTGGGCGTGCGCTCATGACCCACGCCCTGGTTTCCCAGATTCGGGATTTTCCTGTGGATCAGGATGTGATGTTGGTCTACGACGATACCTTTGTCGTTGCACAGATTTGTAGTTTGCACCTTTTGCATGTGCTCAAAGCGCAATTTGAGCATGACGTGCCGTCTCAAGACTGGCTCATTGCGACGTTGCGACAGCGCTGTATCTGTCAAAAAGCCCATCACATGCGTATGCTGCGTTCCCCTTGGGATCTCTTTCGACATTTGGCGGACAATATCACAGATGACTTTGATCATCTCCATCAGTTTGGTGTTATTAAAGGCGACATACTGCCTTTTGCCGCTCTGTACGAAGAAAACCGCATTTATGTGGGCAAACATGCCCGCATCGAAGATTTCGTGGTTTTGGATGCCCGAAAAGGGCCTATTTATATTGACGAGCATACGGTTGTCGCGTCTGGCTCTCGCTTGGAAGGCCCTTTGTATATCGGGAAACATAGCCATATTGCATGTGCTCGGATCAAAACTTCTGCCATTGGGGACTGGTGCAAAATAGGGGGCGAAGTCTCCATGAGTATTTTTCAAGGATTTGCCAATAAATCTCATGACGGCTTCTTTGGTCATTCCTATGTGGGAGAATGGGTCAATGTGGGCGCCAATAGCATCACGTCCAATATGAAAAACAATTACAGTCCGGTATCGCTGCGTTTTGGGCGTGACCAGTTTCAGACATCAGAGACTTTTTTGGGCAGCGTGATCGGGGATCATGTGAAGCTGGGCATAGGGACGCATTTGACGACGGGGACCACGGTGGGTGTTGGGAGTACGCTTTTTGGCACATCGGTACATCCGTCGCAGTTGATGCCCTTCACATGGGGTGGTTCCGGTCATTACGATGTGCATGTGTTTGAAAAATTTGTAGAAACCGCACAACGCATGATGGCCCGTCGCCAGCGATCGTGGACCCCTTTTTATGAGGATTATTTTCGCATGTTGTTTTCTCAACGAGAGGGGGCTTTGGCATGACTTTATCGTCGTTGGCGTATTTGGAGACACCGCCATTGGCGACGCTTCTCACGCCTGAACGGGTCAAAAACTATGCCATTCATCACCCTTCTCTCTCTTATTTGTTTGCAGGGGCAGGTCTGACGGATGCCCATATTATTGCGTTGCAAGCGGTGGCCGATCAGGCGGGTTTGACCGCGCGATTGGCTGGTATTATGGCCGGGGATCCGGTCAACAATGGTCAGCAGGTGGCCCATTTTTTAAAGCGTAAAACAGACGTGGAAGAGAGCTTGAAATCGGTATTTGCATTTATGGAACAGATACAGACAGGGATAGGCCTCACCGCTTCTGGGGTGCCTTTTGAAGCCATCGTTCAGATAGGGATCGGCGGCTGCGAATTGGGGCCGAGAGCGGCCTACCACGCCCTTCGTCATATGATGGAGCCACGTTATCCCTTGCACTTTTTGTCCAATGTGGACCCTCATCATATCCAGGATGTTTTGGGGCGTGTGCCTTTCGAAAAAACACTGTTCATTGTGGCCTCCAAAAGTGGGGGTACCTTGGAAACCCAAACCTGTCTTCGGGTGGTAGAGCAGTTGGCCGTGGAAAAAGGGCTGTCCATCCGGGAGAATATGGTGGCCATCACCCAGGTGGGGACTGTGCTGGATGATCCCGATCGGTTCCGCTGTGTCTTTCATTTGGCGCCGGGCATAGGGGGGCGTTTTTCTGTGTCCAGTCCTGTGGGCGCATTGCCGTTGGGCTTGGTTTTTGGGACAGAGATGTTGCTGTCTTTTTTTCGGGGTGCGGCGACGCAAGATGCGGCGGCCTTGGTTCCTGATTTGTGGCAAAATGCCTCCTTGATGAATGCGATGATGGGTATATGGGAACGGGATGTGTTGGACTATAGGGCCATGGCCATTTTGCCATATAGCGAGCCTTTACGATTTTTTGGCCAGCATTTGCAACAGTTGATTTGTGAGAGCAATGGCAAAACAGTGCGCCGTGACCGACAGCCTGTCACACGGCCCACCAGTCCATTGATCATTTCGGATGTGGGTACAAATGTACAACATGCCGTTTTTCAGACCGTACATCAGGGCA
The DNA here is from genome assembly GCA_947502965.1 of bacterium. Lineage (GTDB taxonomy): Bacteria > Margulisbacteria > Marinamargulisbacteria > SXXA01 > SXXA01 > M30B43. The sequence goes on from CANNCG010000006.1 coordinate 24,403, forward strand.
GCGATGTAGTGCCTGTTCAGTTTCTGTGTGCCAAGTCCGATACTGGTGAAGCTTGGGACGTGCATCAGCGGCTGTTAATTGCCAGTTTGATTGGGCAGACAGTGGCTTTGGCCAAGGGAAAACAGGACGAAGATCCGGCGAAAGCCTTTCCAGGAAGCCGGCCTTCTACGATTGTGGTCATGTACGCTTTGTCGCCTGAAGCGTTGGGTGCGATATTTTCGTTTTACGAGTGCAGCGTTATTTTTCAAGGGTTGTTTTGGGAAATAAACTCTTTTGATCAAGAAGGGGTAGAGTTGGGTAAAACGATAACCCACCAGGCCATGCATGCCCCGGATGCACTCCTCAATGCATTTTGGGATCATTTGAGATGACAGGTAAACCAGAATTTCCGCCTTTAAATCCTATTTCCCATGATTATGTGCAGACCTTGGATCTGTCTTTTTCTCACCACGATGAGAGTCTTCATGACACTCTGATCGACATCCGAGACACCGTTCGCCAATACGGGGACGCGGGTGTGCGTTGGCTCACATGCCGCTATGACCGTGTACGCGATGTCCAATTTCCGCTATGGGTCGCCTCAGACGAAATAGAAAACGCCTATACCCAAGTCAGCGCGTCTTTTTTGACCGCGATTCGTTATGCGCGTGACAGCATTAAGGCCTATCACCAACATCAATTCCCCCAAAATTGGGAAGCGACGCCAAGAGACGGGGTCCGTTATGGGGCGATGTTTCACCCTTTGGATCGGGTGGCGCTGTATGTTCCTGGGGGACGGGCGCGGTATCCGTCTAGTGTGCTGATGAATGCCATTCCTGCGCAAATAGCAGGGGTGCCTGAGCCTGTGATCGCCACGCCACCCAGTGAAGATGGGACTGTGCCTGCAGAGATCCTGGTGGCTGCGGCAGAATGTGGGGTATCTCGTATCTTGCGGGTGGGTGGGGCCCAGGCGGTGTTTGCTTTGGCTTACGGGACTGAGAGTATTCAGGCTGTGGATAAGATCGTAGGTCCTGGGAACAAGTACGTTGATGGGGCCAAGCAGATGGTATTTGGGCGCGTGGCGATCGACAAACCTGCTGGGCCGTCTGAGGTCGTGGTGTATCTGGATACGCCGGAGTGGGTGGACTTTGCCGCCGTGGAAATTTTGGCCCAATTGGAACATGATCCGGATGCCAGTGCGTTTTTGGTGGCACCGTCGATGGGGTTATTGGCAGCGACGCAGCAGGCTGTTTTGCGGTTGGCTGCAGACCGGGAGCGAGTCGCTATTCTCAAAGAATCGCTCAAGAATTTTTATTGTATCGTGACCACGGATTCCGCAGATACGCTGAAAAGTCTCAATGGGCTTGCGGGCGAACATTTGGTTCTCTTGACTGCCGAAGCTCGGGCGCTGCTTCCAAAAATCAGACATGCCGGGTCTGTGTTTTTGGGTCCGTATACGCCGGTGGCCTTGGGCGACTATGCGGCGGGGCCGAATCACGTCTTACCGACTGCGCGTGCGGCACGCTTTTCGTCACCTTTGGGCGTCATGGACTTTATGAAATACACGAGTCACCTCGAATACAGCGAAGCCGCGCTACAGCATATCGCGCCCACAGTGACGACATTGGCCCGTGTGGAGGGGTTTGAGGCGCATGCGCATAGTGTGGATGTGCGACTCCTGAAAAACTGATGTTTTTCAGGAGTCGCTGGAGAAGGGGGGACTGCTGTTTATATTAAAAATAGTGTAACTATCTAGCCCCCTCAAAAACGAGTGACTGATTAAGCGCGGCCTGAATGGTTTCCAAAATGTTGAGGCCTTGTTTTTTTGCGGTCTCAATAATGGAGAGCAAAACAGCATGTCGTTCAGCGCCACGCTTGCTTCTAAATCCCC
>CANNCG010000007.1 GCA_947502965.1 bacterium
ATGGCCAAAGAAAAATTTTCGCGGGTAAAACCGCATGTCAATATTGGAACGATAGGTCACGTTGACCACGGTAAAACAACGCTGACAGCTGCGATCACAAAGGTGTTGGCATCTGTGGGTGGGGCGCAATTTAAAGCCTATGACCAGATCGATTCTGCCCCTGAAGAAAAAGCCCGCGGCATTACCATTGCAACGGCCCATGTCGAGTATGAAACAGAAGCCCGGCATTATGCCCACGTAGACTGTCCTGGTCACGCGGATTATGTAAAAAACATGATCACGGGTGCAGCGCAGATGGATGGGGGGATCTTGGTGGTGAGTGCGGCGGATGGTCCTATGCCTCAAACACGGGAGCATATTCTGTTGGCACGTCAGGTTAACGTACCGTCGCTTGTGGTATTTTTGAACAAAGTAGACATGGTTGATGACCCTGAGTTGATCGAGTTGGTTGAGATGGAGATTCGTGAGTTGCTCAGCAAGTACGATTTTCCTGGTGACGAGATTCCGTTTGTTTATGGTTCTGGTCTAAAGGCGTTGGAGTCTCCTGGCAATGGTCGTGACAACCCTGATACGAAGTGCATTTGGGACCTTATGGACGCCGTAGACAGCTACATCCCGATTCCTGAGCGTGCCATTGATAAGCCCTTCTTGATGCCTGTTGAAGACGTGTTCAGCATCACAGGCCGTGGAACAGTGGGTACCGGGCGTATTGAGCGCGGCATCATCAAGGTGGGTGAAGAGGCGGAGTTGGTTGGGTTGTCTAGCACAACAAAGAAAACAATTATTACTGGCGTTGAAATGTTTCGCAAGTTGTTGGATGAAGGTCGTGCCGGAGACAACGTGGGTCTTCTCATGCGCGGTGTAGAAAGAGACGACTTGAAACGTGGGATGGTATTGGCGAAGCCTGGCAGCATCAAGCCACACAACAAGTTTAAAGCTGAGATCTATGTCTTGAAAAAAGAAGAAGGCGGTCGTCATACCCCGTTTTTCAATGGCTATCGTCCCCAGTTTTATATTCGTACAACAGACGTAACGGCTTCTGTGACACTGCCGAGTGGTGTCGAGATGGTTATGCCTGGTGATAATGTTAGTATTGAAGTTGAGTTGATTGTACCGGTTGCCTGTGAAGAAGGTATGCGCTTCGCGATTCGCGAAGGTGGACGTACTGTAGGCGCTGGCGTTGTGACGCAGATCATCGCGTAAGCAAAGGATAGAAGTTTTGAAAGAGAAATCTAAGAAATCTAAAGTTAGGTCTCAGCAGAAAATCCGTATACGCTTGAAGTCTTTCGATCAAGTGTTGCTGGATCAGTCTGCACAAAAAATTGTTTTGACTGCGGAGCGCTCCGGGGCTAAAGTTCTTGGGCCGATTCCTCTCCCTACTCAGAAAAAAGTTTGGTGTGTTCTTAAATCTCCGCATATTGATAAGCGGGGTGGGGAACATTATGAGGTTAGGATTCATAAGCGGTTGATTGATATTGTTGATCCGCCCTCATCTACTGTGGATGCTTTGATGCAATTGGATTTGCCATCGGGTGTTAATATTGAGATTAAGTTAAACTAGGTTTGATTATGAAAAAAAAGTTTATTTTAGGAAAAAAAATTGGAATGACCCATCTGATAACAGATGAGGGTCTATCTATTCCTGTTACGGTGTTAACTGTTGATGCAAATCTAGTGATTGATGTTTCTAAGGTTTCCGAAGACGACCATTGTGTTGTTTTGGGTGTGGGAACTCCAAGGTCTCTTAATAAGCCAATGACTGGTTTTTATGCGAAGCGAAATATTGCGCCTAAGCGATTTTTGAAGGGATTTAGAACGTCCTCTCAGTACTTGCCTTGTGAGATTGGGTCTTCTGTCGATGTGTCGATTTTTTTTGTTGGCGATAAGGTTTCTGTCCGTGGAAAGACAATTGGTCGTGGTTTTACAGGTACTATTAAGCGGCACAACTTTAGTCGTGGGCCTATGTCTCACGGATCTAAAAGTCATCGCATTCCTGGATCTATAGGTGCGGGTACTACTCCCGGGCGCGTCTTTAAGGGCACGCGGATGTCTGGGCATTACGGGGATAGTATGGTGACGGTGAAAAATCTACGCGTTGAGAAAGTAGATTCGGATAAAGGTCTTTTATTTTTGCGCGGTGCTGTTCCTGGTAAATCAGGAATGGTCGAAATATTCATGTGAGGGTAGTTTATGAGTATTCCTGTTTTTGATATTGATGGTGTGAAGGTTGAGGAGACAGTTGTTCTGGGTTCTGTGACTTCTGCTAACCCAGATCACGTTTTATATCTTGTGAAAAAATATCAAGATAGTCTTTTACATCAGGGTACGTCCTCGACGCTTACAAAGGGTGAGGTTTCTGGTGGGGGTGCGAAGCCCTACAAACAAAAGGGCACTGGGCGTGCTAGACGCGGGTCTAATCGCTCTCCTTTGATTCGTGGTGGTGGTATTGCTTTTGGGCCCAAACCTCGGTCTTTTGCTATTTCTATTAATAGCAAAACGGTTAAGTTGGCTTATGCTATTGCCTATTCTCAAAACTTGTCTAAAATTGTTATTCTTCGTCATGCATTGGTAAGTTCATTAAAAACCAAAGAGGCAAATGCTTTGATGAAGAAAATAGTAGGCACTTCGATTGGGGGCTTATTTGTTTTGGGTGCTCAGGATGCTGATTTTGAATTGGGAATTAGAAATCTTAAGGGTATTAGAATTAGAGATATTTTAAGTGTGTCTATAGAGGATCTTTATTTGGCGACGTCTATATGTGTTTCTGAGGATGTGTTTTTTAGCATTAAGGGGAGATATTTCGATGGGCGTGCTTAATGGTGTTGTATTGACTGAGAAATCGGCAAATGCAATTAAAGAAGGTGTTTATGTATTTTATGCGGATCCTAATTTAAATAAAATAGAGATTAAAAAGTTTTTTAAACGCCGTTATGATGTGGATGTTGTTTCTGTTCGTGCGTTGATCCTTAAGGGTAAGCGTTGTGTTAGAGGTCGTATTGTGGGTCATAGACCTGATAGAAAAAAAATCTATGTAACCTTAAAAGAAGGCCATGTATTGGATAGCTTTAAGGGTTTATTTTAAGGTAAGTGGTGATTTTTGATGGGTGTTAAAAAATACAAACCAACATCTGCTGGTTTAAGAGCTAGAGTGGTTCTTGATTATAAAGAAGTAACGACGTCAACCCCTCTAAAGAGTTTGACTCTTTCTTTGAACCGTAATGCAGGTCGGAATAATTCGGGTAAAATTACAGTTCGTCATCGTGAAGCTGGTGTAAAGCGTTTGTTTCGTATTATTGATTTTAAGCGTTCTATTCGTGGGGTGCCGGCTTTGGTGACGGATGTTGAATACGATCCGTATAGGACTGCCCATATTGCTAGGTTGTCTTATAGAAATGGTGCCAAAGCTTATATTCTATGTCCTCTTGGTTTGCGTGTTGGGGATGAGGTGATGGCAGGTTCAGGTGCCGAAATTAAAACCGGAAATGCGTTGCCATTAAAAGATATTCCAGTAGGTTCTATTATTCATAATGTGGAGCTTCATATTGGAAAAGGGGCACAGTTGGGTCGCTCTGCAGGTGTTTCTATTACTTTGGCAGCAAAGAGCGATCGCGGCGCCATTCTGAAATTGCCTTCTGGTGAGATGCGCATTGTAAATCTTGAATGCTATGCGACTATAGGCCAGGTTGGTAATCTTGATAACCGAAATAGAAAGCTAGGCAAGGCCGGTGTTTCCCGTTGGTTGGGTCGTCGTCCCTCCGTTAGAGGGTCCGTTATGAATCCTTGCGATCACCCTCACGGTGGCGGTGAAGGCAAAGCGCCAGTTGGTAGATCGGGTCCAAGGACGCCTTGGGGTAAGCCTGCTATGGGTCTGAAAACGCGTAACAAGAAGAAGACGTCCAGTAAATTTATCATAGGACGTAGGAAATAGGAGGTAGATGAGTGTCCCGATCATTAAAAAAAGGCCCTTATATTGTAGAGTCATTGATGAGAAAAGTTGAGGAGATGAATGCTTCAAAGGAAAAAAAACTGATTAAGACTTGGGCGCGATCTTCCACGATTGTTCCTGATATGATTGGGCATACTTTCGCTGTATATAATGGACGAAAGCATATCACTGTGTATGTTATAGATAGCATGATTGGGCACAAGCTCGGTGAATTTGCGCATACTAGGACGTTTAAGGGACATGCTGGAGATAAAGGTAAATAGTATGGCTGTTGCAAAAGATAAAGTTATTAAAATTTCTCCATTTAAGTTGCGTCGTGTTGCTGATGTTGTGAGAGGGAAATTGCTGGAAGATGCATTGGCAATTCTGCAACATCTTCCTCATAAGGGATCCGAGTATTTGATAAAATTGATTACAAGCGCAGCTGCAAATGCTCGGAATAATGATAAAGTTGAAGGTCAGCTTTTTGTGAAATGTATTTTGATAAATGAAGGTCTTAAAACCCTTCGTTTTCAACCCAAGGCAAGAGGGCGTATGGATAAGTTGACGAAAAGATATAGTCAGGCATTTGTTGAAGTCGACGCGGTAACGAGGTAAATAAACGATGGGTCAAAAAGCAAACCCTAATGGGTTGAGATTGGGTATAGTAAAAGATTGGGATGCAAATTGGTTTTCTGATCGTTCTTATGGCGCTTTGGTTTTAGAAGATTATAAAATTAGAAATTATCTAAAAAAAGAGCTTTTCAAGGGTGGTGTTGCCCGTATTGTTATCAATCGTAAAGCAGAGATCACCGAGGCGATTGTAAATTTGGCTCGTCCTGGTGTTGTGTTTGGCAAAGGTAATAATTTTGATACTCAATTTATAGTTAAGGAATTAACAAAGTTAATTGGACGCCCCGTCTCTATTCGTATAGTTGAGGAAAAAAATGTAGAGCTTTCAGGAAAGCTTCTTGGTGAGTGGGTTGCATTTCAGTTAGAGAAGCGTATTCCCTTTCGTCGTGCTATGAAAATGGCTGTTCAGAAAGCGCTTAAAGCCGGTGCTTTGGGTGTAAAAGTTTCTTGCTCGGGGCGTTTGGGAGGCGCAGAAATAGCGCGTACAGAATGGTATCGTGAGGGTAAGGTGCCGTTGCATACTCTTAGAGCAGATATTGATTATGCTTTTTCAGAGGCCTTGACAACGTATGGCAAAATTGGTGTCAAGGTTTGGATCTACAAAGGTGAGATTCTTGAGAAGCGAAAATTTATTAAAGAAGTTGAAGTCGCTGTATCGATTTAGGTTTGGAGAATAGACCATGTTGTTGCCCAAAAAGACAAAATATAGAAAGTATCAGCGTGGACGTAATCGGGGGAAAGCAACATCTGGTTGTTTTCTTGCTTTTGGTGAATATGGCCTTCAATCTACAGGGTTGGGCTTTGTTACGGATAGACAGATTGAGTCGGCTCGTCGTGCCATGACCCGTTATATTAAACGGGGAGGTAAGGTTTGGATTCGTATTTTTCCAGATAAAGGAATGACGCGATTGCCGGCAGAAACGCGTATGGGTAAAGGTAAGGGAAGTCCAGAATTTTGGGCGGCACCTGTTAAGCCTGGCCATATTCTTTTTGAATTGAGTGGAGTGTCTCTAGATGTTGCAAAAGAAGCGTTTCGGTTAGCTGCACATAAGCTGCCTGTTTCGACAAAAGTGACAACTCGAGAGATGGTAGAAAAGATGATAGGGTAAGGAAAGTGTTATGGATATTAACTTAAAATATCAAGATATTAAGACGCTTTCACCGGAAGAAATAAAGCTTCGTATTGTTTCTTTGAAAGTTTCTTTGGAAGATGTTCGTTTGTCGGGTTTGACTCAGGATGGGAAAGATAATAGTCATTCTCGTAAGCTCAGACGATCTATCGCACGTCTTTTGACGGCGTTGAGTGTGGAGGCGGCAGCATAATGCGAAGTTTGAGAAATACGGTAGTTGGTAAAGTTGTTAAGGTTTCTGGAGAAAAGACCGTCTCTGTTGAAATCGTGAGGTCTTTGCGGCATAAATTGTACAAAAAAGTTATCAAGCGTTCTGTTCGTTATTTGGTTCATGATGAAGCCTCTCAGGCTGTTGTGGGTGATGTTGTTGAAATTATGTCTTGCCGGCCAATTAGTAAGCTGAAAACATGGCGTTTGTTGGTGGTGAAGCTTAAGACTATTTCTGAGGAAGGTTAAACTATGATTCAGGTTGAGTCTCGGCTTGAGGTTGCTGATAATTCTGGAGCCAAAGAGCTTTTGGTTATTAGAGTTTTGGGTGGTACTAGGCGGCGGTATGCAAGTGTCGGTGATGTTGTTATTTGTACGGTAAAAAAAGCGGCCTCCCAAGGACAGATTAAAAAAAGTGAAGTTGTCACTGCTGTTATTGTGAGAACGGTTGCGCGCATTCTTCGTCCTGATGGAAGTGTATTGCGTTTTGATGAAAATGCAGCTGTTATTATTAATAAAGATGGAAATCCAAAGGGCACTCGTATATTCGGACCTATTCCCCGTGAGCTGCGTGAGCGTAATTACATGAAAATTCTCTCTTTAGCTCCCGAGGTGATTTGAGAAAGGTGTAACTAAACGTGAATAAGGTTAGAAAAGGAGATATCGTTAAGATAATCTCAGGGAGTGAGTCTGGAAAAACTGGCGAACTATTGTTCGTTTATCCAGATTCTAGTACAGTTGTCGTCAAGGGTGTTGCTGTTGCAAAACGACATAAGCGTGGGAATGAGCGTGGTAGTGGTGAAATTCTTGAACGTGAGATGCCTATCCATTGGTCTAAGGTTATGCCCGTGATTGATGGATCCCCGTCTAAGGTGGGTTTTTCTATTAAGAAAGATTCGAAAAAAGATCGCGTATTTGAAAAGCGTAGCTAGCGTAAATTTGGGAGTTTAAAAGATGTCAAATCTTAAAAAGAAATATCAAGATGAAGTTCGGGGATCATTGCAAGAAACATTTCAATATAGAAATGTTATGGAAATCCCTAAGTTGACAAAAGTGGTTATTAATCGTGGTATAGGCGAAGCTGTTGCAAATGGCAAAAGTGTTGAAATAACATTTGACCAGATGTATGCCCTTACGGGGCAGAAGCCACTTGTAACACAAGCTAAAAAGTCAATATCTAACTTCAAGCTTCGTGAGGGGCAATCCATTGGGTGCAAGGTGACGTTGCGTGGCAATCGTATGTATGAGTTTTTGAATAAGCTACTTAATGTGGCCTTGCCTAAAATCAGAGACTTCCGTGGTGTTCCCAGTCTTAGTTTTGATGGCCGTGGTAATTATACGTTAGGGATCAAGGACGACACTATATTTCCTGAAATAAGTATAGATAAAGTGGATAAGCCGCGTGGTTTTGATATCTCTATTGTTATGACTGCAAAGTCAGATAAAGAGGCCTATGAATTGTTGAGGTTTTTAGGCATGCCCTTTAGGAAAAAATAAGAGGATTTTTATATGGCTAAAACAGGTAAAATTAATAAAAATAAAGAGAAAATAGGAACGGTTCAGTATCGTAATCGTTGCTCTATTTGCTCTCGTCCTAGAGGATTTATGCGTTTTTTTGGTGTTTGTCGTGTTTGTTTTAGGGCGCTTGCGGGCGAAGGGCGTCTTCCGGGTGTTCGGAAGTCTTCCTGGTAGTTTTTTTGAGATTTAAGGAATAGAAATAATATGAGTTGTGTTATTGCAGACTTGTTCACACGTATTAGAAATGCATCTGCTGCCGAGCATCAGGATATAGAGGTTCGTTTTTCTAATTTGAAGTTGGAAATTGTGAAGATCCTGAAAGAAGAAGGCTTTGTACGTTTTTATGAGGTTGTTCGTCCTAATGATGTCAAGCGTGGTATTAAGGTTGGTTTGAAGTATGGCCCCTCTGGTGACTCAGTCATGTCTTCTATTGTTGCTGTGAGTCGCCCTGGAAAGCGCGTCTATGTAAAAAAGGCTCAGATTCCCAAAGTTAGAAATGGATTTGGCATTTGTATTCTCTCTACCCCGAAAGGTGTTTTGTCAGGACGGGCTTCCCGTTTGGCAAATGTGGGTGGCGAGCTTCTTGCTATTGTATATTAGGAGGTAGTGACCTGTGTCTCGTATAGGAAAACGTGCAATTGATTTGCCAGATAATGTAGAAGTGGCTGTTAAGACAGGCCGTGTTGTCTTGACCGGTGCTAAGGGTGTTTTGGAGGTTCTAACGTCCTCTGATATTCAGGTTAACGTTGATGGTCGTAGGTTGTCTTTGTTGAATTTGATGCCAGACCAGAAAGTCTCACGGGCAAAACATGGCCTTTATCGCGCTCTATTATTTAATGCTATAAAAGGTATTAATGAAGGTTATGTGATTAATCTTGAGATAGTCGGGGTTGGGTATCGTGTTGCTCTGCAGGAGAATGGGCTTCTCTTCTCCTTGGGATATTCGCATCAAATCTCTTTTGAGGCGCCATCTGGGGTGGCTTTTCAGTTAGAGGGACAGAATAAAATAAAGATTATTGGTATTGATAAACAGTTGCTGGGGCAGACGGCGGCAAAAATACGTGAGCTTCGTTCTCCTGATTCATATAAAGGTAAGGGCATTCGATTTGCTGGTGAAGTTATTAACACCAAGCAAGGTAAAAGTGTTAAGAAATAGAGGTTGATATGTCAAAATGTCGTAGATTTAGAAAAAAAAACAAAGGCACTTTAGATAAACCCCGTCTCTTTGTGTATAAGAGTAATCTTAATGTTTATGCACAAATAGTAGATGATTCTCAAGGAAAGACACTGGTCTCTTCCTCTACACTCCAATTGGGAGAAAAGGGTAATATTTCAGGCGCTATTTTGGTAGGTACGAAGTTAGCAGAAGCGGCATTGAAGGCCAATGTTTTCTCCGTATTTTTTGACAGACGTAGTTATCGTTATACAGGCAAAGTAAAGGCTTTGGCGGATGCCGCCCGCAAGGTTGGTTTAGAGTTTTGATTGAGAACTTAGAGGAGTAATAATGGAACCGTTTCGTAGAAATAACAGTAGTGAGCGTCCGGAGGATAACTTTATAGAAAAAGTTATTCGGATTGATCGTATTACCAAAGTAGTAAAAGGTGGAAAGCGTATGGCTTTTCGTGCCTTTGTTATTTCTGGTGATGGTAAAGGATCTGTAGGCATTGGGTTAGGGAAATCTAAAGAGGTTCCTGCTGCTATTAAAAAGGCTATTGATAAGGCGCGTAAATCCAGCTTCCGCGTAAATATTATTAAAGGAACTGTTCCGCATGTTGTGTACGGGCATTTTGGTGCTTCTCGTGTTATGTTGAAGCCAGCTAGGCCAGGGACCGGTGTTATTGCTGGTGGAGCTGTTCGTATTCTATTAGAGGCTTTGGGTATAAAAGACATTGTCGCTAAATCTTTAGGAAGTAGAAATCCTATCAATTCTGCAAAAGCAGCTTTGATTTGTTTGGCGTCTTGTAAAAACCTTGCGGAAGAGACTGCTATTCGTGGCAAGGCTCTCCCTGTTTATATTTCCGAGGAGTAATAGTTTATGTCCGTATTTGAGTTAAAGCCGGCTAAAGGATCAGTTAAAAAGCGTGTAAGGCGTGCTAGGGGTAATTCTGCTGGTCAAGGTGGCGAAGCTGGCAGGGGTCATAAGGGACAAAAAAGCCGTACTGGTTATTCTCGCCGCGCTGGATTTGAAGGGGGGCAAATGCCTCTCTACAGAAGACTCCCTAAAAAGAGAGGTTTTACTGCCCTTTCAAAGAAGCCTTATCAAGCTTTGTCTTTGTATCTTATCGAGAGAGCTTTGAAAGATTTTAAAGTGGTTACTTTGTACGATATCCGTGCTTTGGGTTTTGTACATGCTGATAAACAAGTTAAAATCATAGGTTCTCTTACACAGCCTGTTGCGTGGACTTCTTTTGAGTATGACCTGATTTCTTCTGGTGCTAAGAAATCTTTGGAGGCTATTGGGGCAGTGCTTCAGGTGTCTTCTCAGATAATTGTATAGTGTTTTAATGTTGCTCCTTTCTTTGTTCAAATCGCAAGAGTTACGTAAGAAAGTTTTTTTTACTTTGACTTTGGTGGCTATATATCGATTTGGATCTCATATACCTTTGCCTGGGATAGATTTAGAGCGCATAACAGCCTTGTTTTCTCAAGGCGGGGTTCTGGGATTTTTTAATCTTTTTTCAGGGGGGGGCTTGAGTCGTTTTTCTGTTTTTGCATTGGGTATTCTTCCTTATATTAATGCATCGATTATTGTGCAGCTTTTAACAATTGTTTGGCCTAAGCTGAAGGAGCTTTCTCAGGAAGGTGATTTTGGTAGAAAGCAAATAGGGCAATATACGCGTTATTTGGCCATTTTTTTGGCGTTTTTTCAGGCTATAGTGATGTCCGTTGGTTTTAGAGCTTTTGTTCAGCCTGGTGTTTCATTTGGCTGGTTTTTATTTTCTTCTGTTGTTGGACTTGTGGCTGGTTCAGCTTTGGTCATGTGGCTAGGTGAAGTTATGACGGAATATGGGATTGGAAATGGTGCTTCAATCCTAATTTTTGTGGGGATTCTCGCTGGAACTCCTGCTTATGTACGTGACGCGTATCAGTGGGTTGTAATTCAGGGATCTGTTTTTTCTGGCGTGGGTATGCTTTTTGTTTTTCTTAGCTTGATTGGGGCCATCGTTTTTGTTCAAGAGGCACAACGAGAAGTGCCTGTAAGTTATGCGAAGCGTGTGGTGGGACGTCAAATAGTGGGAGGTAAGAGTAGCTTCATACCCCTGAAGCTCATTCAGGGTGGTGTGATGCCTATTATCTTTGCCTCAGCTATCCTTCAATTTCCATTAATGTTTTTCCAATATCTTCCTTGGTCGGATCTTGCTTCAAAAATGACCCTTTTTTTTCGTTACGATAGTTTTATTTATAATGGGCTTTTTTGTTTTTTGATTTTCTTTTTCACGTACTTCTACACGGCAATCACCTTTAATCCTCAAGACATTGCAGACATGCTCAAGAAAAATGGTGGATTTATTTTGGGCATTCGTCCTGGTGCGCAGACAGTCGAGTACTTGGATCAGATTATTTCTAAAATGACATTGCTGGGTGCTTCTTTTCTGGCTGGGATAGCGCTGGTCCCTATTTTAGCGTTTATTTGGACCCGGTTTTCTGTTTTTCAGGGGCTTGGTGGAACTGCAATGTTGATCATTGTTGGGGTTGCAATGGATTTGGTGCGGCAAATAAAAAGTTTTGCTGTATCTAAGCGTTATTCAGGGATGAATTGATATGAAACATTGTGTGATTTTATTAGGACCTCCAGGTGCAGGAAAGGGCACTCAGGGTCGTAGGCTTTGTGATAAATTCGGCTGGATACATTTTTCAACTGGGGATTTGATTCGTGGGGAAGTCGCTTTAGACTCCGAATTTGGGCGGTCGGTGGTCTCCTATCAGCGTGAGGGTAAACTTGTTCCTGATGAGATACTGTTGGATGTTGTGGCCTCTTTTTTTTCTGACTTAGATGTTCCTGGTATTGTTTCTGATGGATTTCCCCGTACGATTCCTCAGGCACTTGCCTTGGATGAAATTCTTTTGGGTTTGGGGTTTTCGTCCAATGTTGTTCACTTAACTACACCTGTTTCCGTCATTATGGATAGGGCTTTGTCCAGACTGGTTTGTACAGATTGTGGTGCGATTTTTAATCTTAAGATTGATCCGCCTCGTGTGCTGGATCGTTGCGACGTATGCGAGTCGCCTTTGTCTCTTCGACAAGATGACAATGAATCTGTTATTTCTATTCGTTATGGCGTGTATGAGTCTGAAATTGAGGGACTGCTGTCGTATTATTCTGGACGTGTACTTACTCTGGATGGAAGTTTGATGCCGGATTCTGTTTTTTCTTCCTTAGAGACAGTTTGCTCACGGGTATGATTTCTATTAAGACTGAGGCCGAATTGCATAAAATGCGTCGTGCGGGTGCTGTTTTAGCTTCTGTTTTTGAAGAAATATTACCGATGATTTGTGCAGGGGTTTCGGCTTCGGTGATAGATGCTAAGGCCGATGCACTTATTTTAGCCTATGCTTGTACGCCGTCCTTTAAGTTCGTTAAGGGCTATTCTCACGCTACCTGTATTTCTAGAAATGAAGAAGTGGTGCATGGGATTCCTTACGCTACAAAAGTATTTCAGGATGGGGATATTGTTTCTATAGATGTGGGTGTTTGTTTTGAGGGATATCATGCAGATGCTGCGCGTACAGTGGCCGTCGGTGGGGTAATTAATGCGGCTTTGGACTTAATCCGTGTAACGGAAGCTTCTTTTTTTGAGGCATGTCAATTTGCGATTGCGGGAAATAAGATCGGAGATGTTGTATCTGCCTTGCAGATGTGTGTGGAAAAAGCGGGCTTTTCTGTCGTGAGGGATTTATGCAGTCATGGGATTGGGAGGTCGCTTCATGAAGAGCCACTTATTCCCAATTACGGTAAAGCTGGTACAGGATTTAACTTGCTACCTGGGATGACTTTTGCCTTGGAACCCATGGTGAATATAGGGCGACATGATGTCTTAACATTGGAAGACAAATGGACTATAATATCGGCCGACAAAACGCTGTCCGCACATTACGAGAATACGATAGTGATTTCTCCTGATGGACACCCGGAAATTTTGACCCTCTCTGAATCTTAGGTTTTAAACATGAATAAGCAGGATGTAATAGAAGTAAATGGTACAGTCGTGGAATCTTTGCCAAATGCACAGTTTAAGGTGAAGCTGGATGCCGGTCAGATAGTTTTGGCACATATTTCTGGTAAAATTCGAAAGAACTATATTCGGGTTTTGCTTGGAGATACGGTGAAGGTTGAGCTTTCTGTGTACGATATGACGCGGGGTAGGATTACCTATCGTGTGAAGTAATGAGGTGAATTGAATGAAAGTAAGAGCGTCCGTAAAAAAGTTATGTAAAGATTGTCGGATTATTCGTCGCGTGGGAGTTCTTCGCGTGATTTGCAAAATTGCAAAGCATAAACAAAGGCAGGGATAGGAGAGATTATGGCAAGGTTGTGTGGTGTTGATTTGCCTAGAGGCAAGCGTGTAGAAATTGGATTGACCTATATCTATGGTGTGGGTTTGAAGGTCGCTCAGCGTGCTTTGGTTGAAACAGGGATAGATCCTAATTTAAGAGTTAAGGATTTGTCTGAGGATGATATTGTTAAGCTTCGTGCGACCTTAGAGAAAATGCCTGTAGAGGGAGACTTGCGTCGAATCGTAAATCAGAACATTCGTCGTTTGTCAGATATTGCATGTTATAGAGGGGTTCGGCATCGTCGTAAGTTGCCAGTTCGTGGGCAGCGGACGCATACGAATGCTCGTACCAAAAAAGGTAAGCGTGTTGCGATTGCTGGTAAGAAGAAGGTTACTAAGTAGTTTTTTTTTGTATGTACTTTGAGGAGGAAAGTTTTTGACTGTTAAAAAGAAGAAGCGCGCCAAGATTAGTGTTGTTTCTGGCGTTGTAAATATTCGTTCTACATTTAATAACACCATTGTTTCTATTTGCGATGAAGAGGGAAACGTTGTTGCAACGTTTTCTAGTGGCATGGTTGGCTTTAAGGGTACTAAAAAGGGCACTCCGTTTGCTGCTCAGCAGGCGGGTGAAATGGCTGCTAAGAAAGCTATTGAGACGGTAGGCATGCAGCGTGTTCAGGTCCTGGTCAAGGGCCCTGGTGCCGGGAGAGAAACGGCCATCCGTGCTATTCAGGCGGCTGGTTTAGAAGTTGATTCTATTAAGGATGTAACCCCTATCCCGCATAACGGGTGCAGACCGCGCAAGCGTCGTAGGGTATAAGGAGGCATTGCGTTGGCGAGGTATACTGGGCCTAGTTGTAAGATTTGTCGTCGAAATCGTGTAAAGCTTTTTTTGAAAGGCGATCGTTGTCACACTGCAAAGTGCGCCATTGAAAAACGTAATTTCCCCCCTGGACCAAAGGCAATTATTCCGCGGAAGTTGTCTGAGTATGGACGTCGTTTGCGTGAGAAGCAGAAACTGCGTTTCCACTATGGGGTGTCTGAGAAGCAAATACGTGGGTATTTTTCTCGGGCTTTGAGACAGAAGGGTGTCACTGGGTATAACCTTTTAGGCCTTTTTGAGAGTCGTTTGGATAATGTTGTGTTTCGTACAAAGTTGGCGGCTTCTCGTGCTGAAGCCCGACAGTCTGTTCGGCATGGGCACTTTCTTTTGAACGGTAAAAAAGCAAATATCCCCTCTATCTTAGTGAGAGCGGGTGATGTTTTGCAGGTGGCTGTTTCGGATGCTGTGTGGGCGGCTAAATTTGAAAAGACAAAAGAAAAAGGCTTGCCTGCATGGTTGTCTTTTGGAAGCATGCCTGGTCAGATTCAGGTTTTGCAATTGCCTGCTCGTGAAGAAATTGATGCGCCGGTTGAAGAGCAGTTAATTGTTGAATTTTATTCTAGATAGTTTTGAAGTGTAGGAGGATTAGCTGTGTCGATACCGCAACCTTGGGTAAAATTTGAGTCTCTGCCAAATTCGGGAGGGCGTTTTGTAGTCGCCCCTCTTTCACGGGGCATGGGGACCACTCTTGGAAACGCGCTTCGTCGTGTTTTGTTATCATCTTTGGGTGGTTATGCTGTGACTTTGGTGAAACTAGAAGGTGTTAGGCACGAGTTCTCTACCATTCCGAATGTTGTAGAAGATGTGTTTGATGTGTTGAGTAATATAAAAGGGTTGGTTTTTAGGGGTATGGGCGAAGAATCTATTTCTGTGAAACTTTTCGCCAAAAAGAAGGGGAAGTTGTATGCCAGAGATATTAAGCTTCCTGCTGGGTGGGAAATTGTAAATCAAGACAGTTACCTTCTGGAGATTGTGGATGGTGGAACCTTTGAGGCAGAGCTGACGATTGAGGCTGGCGTTGGATATCAGGCTGCGGATATGGGTGCTGCTGGTAGAGAGATTGATACCATTGCTGTTGACGCCTCTTTCTCCCCTATTTTAAAGGTGAATCATTCTGTTGAGAACATTCGTGTTGGGAAGTCTTTGGATTATGATGCGGTAACTTTAGATGTCTGGACAAATGGGGCTCTTTCTGCGGAAGAAGCACTTCAGCGTGCAGCGTCTCTTTTGGGTGATTTAACGGCACTGTTTGAGTCTATGAATCAGAAGCCAAAACAAGATGTTGTGGATGTAGAAGATGCGTCTGGAGACAAGGTTCGTGAATCTGCTTTGGGTTTGACCATAGATGATCTTGAGTTGTCAGCTCGTTCTTCCAATTGTTTAAAACGTGCAGGTATTGATACTGTTGCGGAATTGGTAGAAAAAGATATTGCAGATTTGATCCAGATCAAGAATTTTGGAAAAAAGAGTGCTGATGAGATTAACGAGAAATTGAAGCAATACGGATTGTCTTTAAAGGGCGTTGTTTCATAAAGGCGTAATGAGGATTTAGAATGCGACATGGTAAAAAATTAGCAAAATTAGGACGTCCAACAGATCAAAGGATGGCGTTGTTGCGGAGCCTGGTAACGGCTTTATTCTTGCATAGAGAGATTAAGACAACGGATGCCAGAGCTAAGGCTGCAAAGCGTGTTGCCGAAAAAATGGTAGCGCTTGCCAAGCGTGGCGATTTGCATGCACGGCGCCAGATTTTTCGTGTTATCCGGGATGGCGTAGCCTTGAAGAATGTGTATGAGGTAGCTGAGGCAAATGCTGACCGCATGGGCGGTGTGACGCGTATTACAAAAATAGCGCTGCGTCGTGGTGACGGTGCTACGGTTTCTTCTTTAGAGCTGCTTGCATAGTTATAAAATTAAGTTTTCTTATATTGGGACTCATTTTTTTGGGTCCCAATATCAGCCTGGCTTGCGTACCGTTGAGGGTGCAATTTCAGACTCTTTTGCAAGGGCCTTCAAGTCAGATTTTTCTTTTGTCGTGTCAGGGCGAACTGACGCTGGTGTACACGCAAAGGCACAGGTAGGCCGGTTACGTATTTTAAATAATATCCCGCCTGAAAGACTGTTGTATTGTCTCCGGCGGTGTTTGCCAGATGATATTGTTTTGTACTCCGTTATGTATGTGGATGAGGATTTCCATCCTCGCTTTTCTGCGTGTTATAGAGAGTATCATTATCTTTACACACCTCACCGAGATGCGTTGCCATTTTTATATAACGCATTTGTTGCACAGGGTGTGGGCGGGGGAAATCATGAGCCTATTTTTCCATTGTTAGCGTCCTTGATTGGCGCGCATGATTTTGCCGCTTTTCGGTGTCTTGGTTCATCTGAAAAATCAACTCGCAAAACGGTATTTTCTTGTGATATGATATGTGACTCATTTGTTACTCCGTTTTCAGGTAGTCTCGATGTTGTTCGTTTTCGCATCGTTGCGGATAGCTTCCTCTATCGAATGGTACGTTGTATTTTAGGCGCTTTATTCGAAGTGATGAAAGATCCTGATAAAGCAGCATTGTTCTTGGATAGCTTGCATTCTGGAAAAAAAGTCATTGATTATGAATTGGCTCCGGCGAAGGGGCTGGTATTGGTTAGTGTAGGGTATAGAGACCCTTTTGTGGGTAATTGGAAAGGAGATTCTGGTGATTAAAAGTCAAAGAACGCCTGTCTTGAATAAAGAGACGGCAAATCGTGAGTGGATTGTTTTAGACGCTAAAGGGCAAACGCTTGGACGTCTTGCAACTCAAATTGCAGATTTATTAAGAGGAAAGAACAAGTCTCAATTTACACCACACGTGGATTGCGGTGATTTTGTGGTTTTGCTTAACTGTGCAGATATCGTTGTGACTGGAAGCAAGCTTACAGATAAATTTTATTACAAACACAGTGGGTATCCGGGAGGCTTGAAGAAGACCGCTTTGAAGGATGTGCTGGCAAAGCATCCGGATCGGGTTATTTTTCATGCGGTTAAAGGCATGCTCCCCAAAACACGTTTGGCAGCAAGGCAAATTCTGAAATTAAAGGTATATGCTGGTGATACACACCCTCATACTGCACAAAAACTAACCCAAGTTCAGGTTGGTAAGGAGATATAGGTATGTCCGCGACGAAAGAAACCCCAAAAGTAACTGCTCAAAAAGTGGCGGATACTCCAAAGAAAAAAAATGTAACTTCAGCCGTGTCTGGCGCATCCAAGCTAACTACCCCCAAGTCTCTTGCAAAGCAAGAGACGGTTGCAATTAAAGTTCCAAAAGAAAATTATTATGGGACAGGCAAACGTAAGACCGCTATTGCCAAGGTATGGCTTTTTCCAGGTACTGGCAAGGTTGAGGTAAATGGCTTGTCTCCCGTTGTCTTTTTTGGAACGGAACTCTTGGCGACTATGATGTTTGCACCCTTTAAGCATATGGGCCTTCTTGGGAAGTACGACTGTAAAATAGCCACGTTGGGTGGGGGAATCGTCGGTCAGGTAGGTGCATGCCGTTTGGGTATTGCCCGTGCTTTGTTGGTGATGAATGAGACATTTAGGAAAGCATTGAGAGATGGTAACTTCTTAACACGAGATCCCCGAGTTAAAGAACGTAAAAAGTATGGACGCAAGCGTGCAAGAAAAGGTTTTCAGTACAGAAAACGGTAGTTCCTTTTGTTCTCTTTTTGTTTTCTATAGGAAAAACCGGATCTTCAAGATTCGGTTTTCTCATTTATGGGTTTTGTGAAACCCAATTAGATTTGTTGTGGATGACGGGATGAGGAGTATGCCCATGTTTCAGATCCAAACCCGAAATAGCATTGCGAACGAAGGTTTATCTCTTTTTCCTAAGGAAACTTATATGGTTTCTGATTCGGGAGATGCTCCCGACGGTATCGTTTTGCGTAGTTACAATATGCATAAAGATCCAATTCCTGTATCGCTCAAGGCCATTGGTCGTGCAGGTGCTGGTGTCAATAATATTCCCGTGGAGCTTTGCACAACCTCTGGTATCGTGGTCTTTAATGCCCCGGGTGCAAATGCAAATGCGGTTAAAGAATTGGTCTTGGCTGGGATGTTGTTGGCTGCAAGAAACTTAATAGAGGGGGCGTCTTATTCTGCTTCTTTAAGGGAAGATGGTGCACGCGTTCCAGAGCTGGTAGAGAAAAATAAATCTCGATTTTCAGGGTTTGAGATTTCTGGAAAACGATTAGGTGTCATTGGATTGGGTGCTATTGGGATGATGGTCGCTAACAATGCGGTAGCCTTGGGTATGGTAGTAGAGGGGTATGATCCTTTTATTTCTGTGAAAAACGCGTGGGCACTTTCGGATCAAGTGAAGCCGGCTGTTAGTTTTGCAAAATTATTGTCGTCTTCTGACTTTATTACCTTGCATATGCCTTTAACGGCAGAAACTGATAGGTTTATCAATTCGGAAACCCTCAAAAATGTTAAACGTGGTGCGGTTCTGTTGAATTTTGCACGTGCAGAAATCGTGGACAATGATGCGATAGTGGATGCTTTGGATAATGGGTTATTGGGGCGCTATGTTATGGATTTTCCTACAGCTGCGCTGATTAGGCATCCCAAGGTGATTTGTATCCCCCATTTGGGTGCGTCTACGGAAGAGGCTGAGACCAACTGTGCGGTGATGGTGGTTCGTCAACTGATGGATTATCTTGAAAATGGCAATATTACAAATTCTGTTAATTTCCCGAACTGTTTTTTGGAGCGAACTGGTGAGTATCGTCTTATTTTGATGAATGAAAACGTCCCTAACATGGTGGGTCAAATAGCCTCTCTCTTGGCGCAGGATGCCTTAAATATTACGGAGATGGTAAATAAAAGTAAGGGGGAATTGGCGTATAATATCGTGGACTTTAATGGAGCTGTGAAATCAGATTTAATTGATAGATTGAACGCTATTACGGGTGTCCGTATGGCGAGATTGTTGCACTAGGAGTTTACAATGGCAATGACAGAAACAATGTCTTATAAAGTTCGGGATATTGCATTGGCGGATCTCGGTAGAAAAGAGATTTCTATTGCAGAAAAAGAAATGCCAGGACTCATGGCCTTACGCAAAAAATATGCAGGAAAACAGCCATTAAAAGGTGCGCGTATTGCTGGGTCTTTGCATATGACAATTCAAACGGCGGTTTTGATTGAAACCTTGGTAGCCTTGGGCGCAGACGTACGTTGGGCGTCGTGTAATATTTTTTCAACACAAGATCAGGCTGCTGCGGCAATAGCTGCTGCTGGCATTCCTGTTTTTGCGTGGAAAGGGGAGACGCTAGAAGAGTATTGGTGGTGTACCTTGGAAATGCTGAAATTTCCAGGAGGCCTGGGTCCAAATTTGATAGTGGATGATGGTGGGGATGCCACCCTATTGGTTCATAAGGGTGCTGAGGCCGAACTAGACCCATCTTTTTTGGATGTTGCGGTGCAAGACAAAGAATTGGCCATTGTTTATAAGCTCTTAAAGGCAGACCTGTCCTCCTGGAATGGGTTTTGGACAAACACAATTGTGGGTCTTAAAGGGGTTTCAGAAGAGACGACAACTGGTGTGCATCGGTTGTATCAGATGCACCAAAAAGGAGAACTTCGTTTTCCTGCCATCAATGTCAATGATTCGGTGACAAAATCCAAGTTTGACAATTTGTATGGGTGCCGTGAATCCCTTGCGGATGGGCTTAAGCGTGCTATGGGTGTCATGATCGCGGGTAAGGTTGTCGTGGTGTGTGGCTATGGTGACGTGGGTAAGGGCTGTGCCTATTCAATGCGTAGTTTTGGCGCTCGGGTGCTTGTGACGGAGATTGATCCTATCTGTGCGCTGCAAGCGGCTATGGAGGGATACGAGGTTACAACCTTGGAAGAAGCGCTTGCAATTGCGGATATTTATGTGACGACAACCGGTAACAAAGACATCATTCGCTTAGACCATTTGGTAGCAATGAAAGATCAGGCTATTGTCTGTAACATTGGCCATTTTGATAATGAAATTCAAGTGGAAGCCTTAAATCAAAAAGCTGGTGTTCAACGTATTGAAATCAAGCCGCAGGTAGACCAGTATGTGTTTGAAGATGGCCGTGAAATTTATATTTTGGCAGAGGGTCGTTTGGTAAATTTGGGATGCGCAACTGGCCATCCTTCTTTTGTCATGAGCACGTCTTTTACAAATCAGGTGTTAGCACAGATCGATCTTTGGGAAAAACCCTATGATATTGGTGTATACACCCTTTCCAAACGCCTCGATGAAGAAGTCGCGCGTTTGCATTTGGATAAATTAGGCGTGAAGCTTACGCATCTGACGCCAGATCAAGCGTCTTATATTGGGGTTTCTGTGGACGGTCCGTTTAAACCTGAGCATTATCGGTATTAACGAGGAGGTTGCGATGTCATTGGGTATTTCGTCAGGTATCTTTTCGAGTGCGTTGGGGAATAAATCGGCCGTGTTGCCTGGTCTTTCTTCTGGGGCCGCAGATGCGTCTTTCGGCGAGATGTTCCAAGACGCACAGGGATATTTAGATAATCCGACGGGGCTTGGGATGGGCACATCTAAGGATTTGGAGTCATCAGAAGATTCTTTTAGCCGTTTGAGTGATGATGCATTTAATGCTGTAAAATTACAAATTCAAATGAAATTGCAGGCATTGATGGAAAAACAAAAAGCCGAGGAGCAAGGGGCGGCATCCCCGGATTTGTCCAAAACAGATAAGTTAATCCAGTTTTCACATTATTTGGGGGCTATTTTGGATGATATGACCCGTGTTGGGGATCACGAAAAAGCGGGCGGTTTATTGGATAAGGTCTTGTTGAAATTGCAGGAACGTGCGGAAGCCGGGGATCTGGATGCCCACGCCTTTTTAATAGACTTGGTTTAGAGGTCCTCTTACCCTACTTTCGCTAGCCGTGCTAAGCGAAAGTAGGGTCCTCACCTAGGCTAATATTGTCGATGAGTCTGGTTTTCCCAACGTAGCCGGCAAACAAAAGCCGGGTGTCGTTGGCCGGTATTTCTGTTTCTTCTAATGTTTTTTCGTGGACCAAGGTGAGGTAGTCAGTCACGATCCCTACTTGTTCTAAAACAGCGATGCTATCTTGAACCTGTTGTTTAATCTGTGGTGTTGCGGTGGATTTTAGCTGCGAGAGTGTGGCGTATATCGCGGTAGCCAAGACACGTTCTTGGGGGGTGAGATAACGATTGCGACTGCTCATAGCCAACCCGTCGGGTTCTCTCAGAATCGGGCCGCCAACAATCTGGATAGGCAAATAGAGATCTTCAACAAGCTGTCTAATAAGGGTCAATTGCTGAAAGTCTTTTTCGCCAAAGAGGGCGTGGGTGGGATTCACGATATGAAACAATCGCAAGACCACACTACACACCCCTTCAAAAAAAAGAGGGCGGCTTTGGCCACAATAGCGACGGCCTAGAACTGGTACGTAGACCTTTGTCGCTGCCTCTGGACCATGGGGGTATATCTCTCTGAGGGTTGGCAAAAGAACAAGATCCACCCCGACCTCTGCGAGTAGTGCCAAATCCTGTTCGCGTGTTCTGGGATAGGTGTCAAAGTCTTCAGTGGGGCCAAATTGGGTTGGGTTTACAAATATACTGACGATGACATGTCGGGCATGCTTTTTTGCGAGACGAATTAAAGAAAGATGCCCCTCATGTAAGGCCCCCATCGTAGGGACAAATGCGACTGAGGACGTATAGGACTGTCTAGTGGACCGTAATGAGACAATGCTGTCTACAACCTGCATATTAGGGTTGACGTGATAGATACAGCAAAAAGAGAGTAATAATGAGGGCCAGTATTTTCGGCTGCCAATTTTGGATCAGCAGCCGACGCAGACTAGCGATCAACTTGGACATTGCAATTTGGGCATAGAATCGTTTCCTGCCGTCCCTTTATTTTTTTAATCAGAAAAGGGTGATTGCATGACAGACAAGGCTCTGGCAAAGGTTCATCCCACAAGGCAAAGTCACATGCCGGATATCCCTGGCAGCCATAAAATACCTTGCCTTTTTTGGTTCTTTTGGGAATCAGTGGGCTTGTACATTTGGGGCACAATACATCCAATGCTTTGGTCATGGACTTTGTATTTTTGCAGTCAGGATACCCTGAGCATGCCATGAATGCCCCAAACCGGCCTTCTTTGATAATCATAGGTGCGTTACATTTTTCACAGAGCTCATCCGTGGGCTTGTCGGTGTTCACTTTTTCCATCTCGGTATCTGCTCTTTTTAGGCTGACGACAAGTGGGGTATAGATTTTGGCCACAATATCTTGCCAGATATACTTACCATCCATGATTTCATCGAGCTTTTTTTCCATTTCAGCAGTGAAGTCGATGTCAATGATTTCTGAAAAAAAATCGCCTAACTTTTGATCTGTAAGCTTGCCAAGATCTGTGGGGACCAATTGCTTTTTGTCTTTTTCAACATAACCGCGGTCCAATACGGTTGAGATCGTGGGGGAGTAGGTAGAGGGACGTCCAATTCCACGTTCTTCCATTTCTTTGATAAGAGTGGCTTCTGAATACCTATAGGGGGGTTGTGTGAATTTTTGGGTCGAAGCGACGGACTTGAGGGACACACTGCTTTTTTCAGTCACCGGGGGCAATGTTTTTTCGACATCATCATCGTCATGGTCCTTGCCTTCGAGATAGACACGCATAAATCCATCGAAGGCCATGACGGACCCTGTTGCTTTCAAGAAGTAAGGAGGGGTATTGGCATCCGTGTTGACCAAGATTTGTGTTGCTTTGAACTTGGCCTGTGCCATTTGAGACGCAATAAACCGGTTCCAAATAAGGGTGTATAGTTTTTGTTCATCAGCAGCCAAGTCACTTTTGAGTATGGTCGGTGCTTTGTCGATATAGGAAGGTCGAATGGCTTCGTGGGCGTCTTGGGCGCCTTTGACCTGTTTGGCGGCTTTTTTTGTGGTGGGCAGATAGCCTTTTCCAAAGGTGGTACTAATGTAATGCTTTGCTGCGTCTGCCGCATCGTCAGAAATACGAAAAGAATCTGTACGCATATAGGTAATGAGCCCACTTTCGTAGAGCTTTTGTGCAACCATCATGGTCTTTTTTGTGGTCCAGTTGAGCTTGCGAGAGGCTTCTTGTTGGAGCGTGGAGGTGATAAATGGTGCGGCAGGGTTTCGAGAAACATCGGTCTGTTTTATGCCATGTATCTGATAGCTACACGTTCGCAAGGTCTCTGCTACGGCGATTGCGGTGGCTTCATCGTGAATGCTGTATTTGCTGTCGGGATTTTCTTTGGCATATAAGGTGACCGTGAGGAGGCCTTCTTGGGCCTTGAGTTGGGATTGAATGACCCAATACTCTTCAGGAACAAAGGCCAAAATGGCTTTTTCCCTGTCACAAATCAGTTTGACGGCAACCGATTGTACCCGACCTGCACTGAGCCCACGCCGAATTTTCTTGGACAAGATGGGACTGAGTTTGTATCCGATCAGACGATCCAATACCCGTCGCGCTTGCTGGGCGTTTACCAAATGATGGTTGATACCGCGACTATGGAGGATTGCGTTTTGGACAGCCGTTTTGGTGATCTCATTAAAGACAATGCGATGCACATCTTTTTCAGGTAGACCCAAGGCTTCCTGGATGTGCCATGCAATGGCTTCCCCTTCTCTGTCAGGGTCTGTTGCGATGAAAACAGATTCGGATTTTTTTGCGAGACTTTTGAGCTCAGCGACAAGTTTCTTCTTGTCTTTGAGAATTTGATAAGAAGGCGCGAAGTTTGCCTCTACGTCGATACCGAGGGTACGCGTGGGGAGATCCCTCACATGGCCCATTGAGGCTTTTATGAGGTAATTATCACCCAAATATTGCAAAATTGTTTTTGCTTTTGCAGGGGACTCAACAATAACCAGATTCTTTTTCATTTGGGGTATATTGGGCTAGGAGTTTGAGCTTGTCAAACTAAATTACCTTAAAAACCACTTCTCAAAAGCAGCTTGATCAAAAAACTTCGCGAGCGGACGGCCATGGGGACATGTATAGTTTGAAGGACTACTCAGAAAATTGATGATTAAGGCCTTTACTTCAGATTCATGTAGGGTTTTCCCAGCTTTGATGGCGGCTTTGCATGCCTTCATTTGCAACTGGTCTTTTTGATGTTTCTGGATACTGTTTTCTGGCGTACTGGCAACGCTGAGATCTTCCATGACCGCTTCAAAAAAGGGGGTTAGGGGCATGCGCTGTGCCCACTGGGGAATACTGCGGATCAGAACCTGATTGTGCCCAAACTCTTCTATCTCAAACCCCATATCCTGAATTAAGGGAGATATTTCCTGAAAGGCCATCATGGTTTTGGGGGGCATGTGGATGGGGTGGGGAATAAGCAAGGGTTGTTGCAATGTTTTGTCCGCTGTTTCTTTGAACTTTTCGTACAAAATACGTTCGTGGACCGCGTGCTGATCCATGATCCACATGCCGGTTGGGGTCGGAATGACAATGTAGGTGTTGAGGATTTGTAAGAATGGCGGGGCGCTGGGGAGTGGGCTCGCTGTTTGGGTGTCTATGATGCTGGTTTGGGTAAGGGCTGTCCCTGCTTTGGATTCAGGGTAAAACGGGGTGTCTGTAAATGTTGGCACCTCGGGCTTGGCCCATGTGGGGGGCTCGTTTTGCGACATGTCGATGACTGTGTTTGCTGGGGCAAAAAGGGTGCTGGGTTGTTGCCAGTTCCAGGTGTTTTTGTCCGTGCGTTGGGCATCGTTCACATGAGGGGTGTCTGAGGTGATATAGGCAGCTAACCCGGCTGCCGCATCCACCAACTGGGCTTCTTCCCGTTGAAAACTCCCAGAAATAGCGCGGCGAACGGCTTCGTATACATGCTGGGATTTCTGAAATTTGACCTCTAATTTTTGCGGATGGATATTGACATCGATACTGTCCGGGGGCAGCTGTACAGACAAAATGGCCAAGGGAAACCGTCTGTCGGGAAGGACATCGGCAAAGGCGTCCAAGGTGGCTTTGTAGAGAATTTGGCTTTTGACTGGGCGTCCGTTAATCCCAAAAAGTTGCCACTTGCGATTCGCGTAGGTTTGACTGGGGTGGCTAATCATCCCTGTTACATAAATGTCGTGCGCATCATAGGAAATGGGGATGAAGGTATTTTGGCTGCTTTGTCCCAATAAGATGCCGATACGATCGCGTAGGGTTTTCGACCCACGGGTATTGAGGCTTTCTTTGCCATTGTGTCGTAAAATAAAGGTGACCTCTGGGAAGATCAGCGAAAAATGGGAGACGATTTCATAGGTATAGCCAAATTCTGTGGCGGCACTTTTGAGAAATTTTCGCCGTACAGGCATGTCGTCAAAGAGAAGGGTAATGCGCATGGTGGTGCCTGTCGGATGGGCAATGGGCTTGGTCTCGGAGATGTCTGACAGCGTGGCTGTAAGTTGATACCCAATCTCTGCATCACGGTGTTTGGAGGTGATAGAGAGCATGCCGACGTGGGCGATACTGGAGAGGGCCTCGCCTCTGAATCCGCGTGTGCTAATCCCGAAAATATCTTCTACGGCGGTGATTTTTGAGGTGGTATGGGGCAGTGCGGCCAGGGGGAGGTCTTCGGCATGAATGCCTATCCCATTGTCTGTGATTTGAATGCGGGACAATCCGCCATTGTCGATATCAATCGTAATGGTGTTGGCATGGGCGTCCAGGCTGTTTTCGATCAATTCTTTGACAATAGATGAAGGTCTGTCAATGACCTCACCAGCGGCAATTTTTTGGATGGTGGTGGCGTCTAATGCGTGGATGATGCCCATAAGTAGGCGCATTATAGCAGGCACACCAAAATGGCGCAGCCATTTTGGTGTGCCTGCTATAATGCCGAAATAGCTATGGCATTGGTAACTATCTAGCCCACCCTTTTTTTTTCTAAAAAACAGGAATATCGAGACCCCTTGTCAAGGGGTAATTTCAAATAAAGAATTCAATTGGCCAGGACTGTGTATTGTGAAGCAGGGAATCTCTCGCAAAAACATCTATTTTAAATAAAGGAACCCCATTCAAAGGGGTCTTTGCGGATGTTCGTTACAGACCCTTTTTAGGGCCTGTTCAAAAAGGCCATTTGCTATAATAGG
>CANNCG010000008.1 GCA_947502965.1 bacterium
TTCGTTCTCGGCCCGGTCGCGCCTACCCTAGGCGCATAAAACGTAGGCCCCATAGAAAGTTTTCTTATCATTAAACTAGTGCCATTACTTGACAAGGGGTCTCGATATTCCTGTTTTTTAGAAAAAAAAAAGGGGGGGCTAGATAGTTAATACGTTTTTTACTTTGTTTTGCGACAGCGCCATGTTTCTTTCGAGGTTTTTGTACTCAAAAAATAACTTATGGGGCCTATAGCTACGCTGATAAATTGCTAAACAGGTCGATATCCCAGCGGCTTTTTTTCATAGGCCCCAAAATCTCACAAGGATCCTCACTATCCGAGTTCAGACAATTGGATTTCGAAATTCGCTTTTTGGACGCCGCCCCCCCTTAGCGTACCCATTATACATGCTCAAGGCCTCATCAGGCGAACCTACCCCAAAAAAACCGACTGGAACTTAATTTCCCAGTCCGAGCTCGATGTCATCCCGTTTAGGCAAAATCACCGTTCAAAAGAATAGCGTACTTTGTGTCTCCGGATCAGGCCTATCGGGTTGCTATTGCTGCTTGAATATGGGGGTCCATTCTGGAAGGGCTATCACGCCCCTTTTTGCGCAGCTTCGCTGAACAAAAAGGAATCAAAATTAATGTACAATTTTCCTAAACGAATCCAAGCGACTCCGTCTGGCGGGATGACGCAATTTACGCAAGGCTTTTTCCTCTATCTGACGAATACGTTCCCGGGTCACCTTGTAAACACGACCCACTTCCTCTAGGGTGCGGGGACGGCCATCATCAAACCCAAAACGCAACTTCAGAATCATTTGTTCACGCTCTGTCAGAACATCCATAGCACGCAATAGCTCTTCGCGAAGAATATTGCGCATGGTGACATCTTCTGGCGCTTCCAAATTTTTATCTTCGATAAAATCCCCCAACTGAGACGATTCTTCATCTCCGATAGGCATTTCCAAAGACAACGGAATCTGAGAATATTTGCGAATAGCAACAATATTCTCCAAAGGAATATCGGTTCTTTCAGAGATCTCTTCTTCTGTGGGCTTACGTCCCAATTCCTGCATCAACATACGTGATGTCTTTTTTACCTTATAAATGGTCTCTACCATATGCACAGGCACACGAATAGTACGGCTCTGATCCGCAATTGCACGGGTAATCCCCTGCTTGATCCACCATGTCGCATACGTCGAAAACTTAAACCCTTTGGTATAGTCAAACTTCTCCGCAGCCCGAATCAGGCCTGTATTTCCCTCTTGAATCAAATCCAAAAATAAGAGTCCCTGCCCTGTGTATTTCTTTGCAATAGATACCACAAGCCTCAAATTGGCATTGATAAGCTTTTGTTTGGCCTCATCATCCCCTTCAGCAACCCGGCGGGCCAAATTAATTTCCTGCTCTTGGTTCAAAAGGTTGATGGTCCCTATTTCACGCAAATACATTTTGACAGAATCATCCAAATCCAAAGTCCGATCAGATTCAGATCCGGCACTCGTCGTCTCTTTGACAGGCTCATCTTCTGAGTTCGCCGCATCTACAATATCAACGCCACCATCCAAAATTTCTTCGATATCATCCAACGCCGTTTCAGGGCGATCAAAAGTCGCCATAATCTCATCCGGAGTTAGAAATCCGGCATCTTCGCCTATTTCTTTTAATTGATTTAGTTTACTTTCGGCATCTTTGCTCTGAAAGTCCATATATGCACTCCTCAAAAAGTCATGTATGAATATAAATAAAAAAGCAGTGCAACTTTCAAATTGACGCTTATCTAATTAATCCAATTAAAAACAAAACCAACACTTCATTTTAACGAAACCAAGTTCAAATTACAATTCCCATAACCTATCCAAAATATCACCCAAATTTCAAACTTTAGCACCCATCTCCTAGCTATTTTACACACAACCTCTTGATACCCGTTCCAAAATAAAACCTGTATTTCAAATCGTGACGAGAGACTATGCCTCATATGTGACCACCGCGATTTAAAAAAGAATATGCTCCTTGTTTTATTTTGGAATGGATAGGTCTCTATATATCGAAAGACGCTGGGAAATATTGCACTCAAAATTCTGGGTATTATCCGAAAGACCGTAAAGAACGACCCGAGATACATTCACCAGAACCAATCCATCACGGTTTTTACCGTTCTTTACAACATCCCCATAATCTCCGCCTTGCGCGCCGACACCTGGCACCAACATTAAGAGATCCTGATCTACTTTTCGAATGGCAGATAACACATCATGGGTTGCGCCAACGACAGCACCCACATTACCAAAAGAAGTTCGCCATGCGCTAATTTGGGATAAAACCACGTCATAAAGAAATGTACCATTGGCCATTTTTTGTTTCTGAAACTGCTGAGATCCTGTATTCGAGGTCAATCCCAATACAAATAAAAATTTGTCTCGGAACTCAAAAAAAGGAACCACGCTGTCCTCACCCATATAGGGGTGCAAGGTCACCGCATCAGCACCCAAAACATCAAAAAGAAAACGGGCCTGCATGCGCGACGTATTTCCAATATCCCCACGCTTCGCATCTATAATCCACGGCACCGCACTGGGCACACGCAGTCTCAAGGCCGCTAACAATTGCAAGCCCTCTATTCCCATGGCCTCAAAAAAAGAGATATTGGGTTTAAAGGCAATACAGTGCGGCAAGCACGTCTCAATTACTGCTTCTAAAAAATAACGCATCCCAGCCATCGTCTGAGGGACCCCTACAGGGAGTAGCGACATATCTGGGTCCAAACCCACACACAAAGACGTCTGCGCTGTTGTCTGAGCCGCCTGGAGGAGATTACAAAACGAATGCATTACAGGGTGCGCAACTCTGACGATGTGAATAACGCAAGAGGGACAATGCCAGCTGCACGAATATTCTCAAACGCCCCTTCCTCACGGTTAATAACCCCTACAATATGGGTCACAGTCAACCCTTCTTTGCGCAAAATCTCAGCACTACGCAAAGCTGCCCCACCTGTTGTCAAAACATCTTCCACGATCACCACACTGTCCGATGGGGCATAGTGCCCTTCCAAAAGCCGTTGTGTCCCATAGCCTTTTGTTTCCTTGCGAACAATCACAAAAGGCTTCGATATGGCGGTAGACAAAACAGCGGCAATACTCACCGCACCCAATTCAGGCGCCGCAATCAACGTCATCGAGGACGGCATCAAAGGCAAAAGGTGCGTCGCCAATGCAGACAATACATCGGGCTGTGTTTCAAATAAATACTTATCCACATAGTACGCTGTTTTTTTACCTCCACGGGTCGTAAAATCGCCCTCCAAATAGGAGAGCGATTTAATACGTACCAATAGGGCTAACTTATCCAAAAGAACAATCCTTACGCAGCAGGGGCCAGCGCTTCAGGGGCCTCAATATGCACAACAACTTCTTCAGGTGTTGTCAAAATCTCGAATCCTTCGTGCGCCAAATCCCGAACTTTAATGACAGAACCCAAGTCCAGAAGACCCAAATCGATCCGTATAGAAGGGGGAATCTGGGTAGGCAACGCCCGAACTTCGATATGGGTAAAGTTTTGACGATAAATACCACCACGCTTTACACCAGGAGAAACCCCAAATATTTCAATGGGAACAACCGCCTTAATGGGCTTGAAGGGATCGATAACCAAAAAATCCACGTGCTGAAGCGCAAGTCCAATAGGGCTATAGACCACATTGTAGGCCACAACACTTTCATGACGAATCCCAGAAGCATCCGAAATATCCAATTGAATAACGGTATTTTTCCCCGAAGGTCCTTTAAAAATCTTTACCAAGTGACGAGGATCTATTGAAATAGAAACAGGCTCTTTCTTATCTCCATAAATAACAGCAGGTACAAATCCTGCATTTCTAACTTTTTTCGCTTCACTTTTACCACTTTTTTCTCGCACAGTGGCCTGCAATGTCACTAACTCCATGACGATAGACTCCTTCATAAAACATCAAAAGAAAAGGTATTATAAAGTGGGGCTAGAGGAGGCGCAAGCCCAAATGTCAGAAAGTGATTTTTTGGACCAACGCTGCTTCAATCACGGTCCATTCCGCAGCCGTAACATCTATCAAAGGCAACCGTGGTACACCTACTTTGTAGCCCATATAGCGCAAGGCTGCTTTTACAGGAGACGGATTACTGGTAATGAACAAGGCCTTCAGTAAAGGCGCCAATTGCGCATCTATCTGTGCCGCCAACTCCCAGTCCCCAGCAACAGCCAAGTCGATCATGCGGTGCATCGCCAACCCCACACAATGCGACGCCACAGATACAACCCCAACCGCCCCTTCTTTCATGAACGGAAGTGTCAACCCATCATCCCCTGAATAGAGGGCAAATGCCGACGGCAAGGCCTTATAAAGACGTTTGAGTTGATCAAGATCCCCAGACGCTTCTTTGAGTCCGCAAATATTGGGGATTTCTGCCAGTCGGCATACCGTCTCCACGTCCATATTACGGCCCGTCCTGGAAGGAATGTTGTACAACATCACAGGCAAATCTGTTGTTTTTGCAATCTGGGAAAAATGCTGATACAGCCCTTCTTGGCTCGGCCGATTATAATAAGGCACCACCTGCAAAACACCATCTACCCCTGCAGCCTGGGCACGACGGGTGGCCTCTATTGCAGTACGCGTGGCGTTTGACCCCGTTCCCGCCATTAAAACAGCTTTTGGGAAGGCACGGCGCAATTCCTTAAACAGCTGATACTCCTCTTCATGCGTCAAGGTCGGAGATTCACCTGTCGTACCCGCCAATACCAAACTATCTGATCCATTCCGGAGCAAGGCATCCGCCAGACGTATTGTCTCATCAAAATCAACAAGCCCCTGCTCATTAAAAGGGGTCACCATTGCCGTCATGAGCCGCCCAAATTTCGTTACCATTCTTTCACCTATTTTTCTTTTTTCTTAAAATTTGGATCCCATTTTTTAGGAAGTTGGGACAGAGGCTATCTCGCTTTCAGACAGCGGACAACTCTTACCAGGCGTTAACTCTCCCAACTGAATGCGACCTATCGCCGTACGATGCAATTTTTGGACATCATAGCCAATCGCTGCAAAGCTACGTCTGACAATATGATTTCTACCTTCAGAAATGACAACATCCAATGTTTTTCTATCCACCATTGTCACGGCATCAAAACGGACAGGCCCATCTTCTAGAAAAAATCCTGCTATTAATTTTTGCGCATCAGACAATCGAAACACCTTATCCAACCCCAGCCGATAGGTTTTGGGCAATTTAAAGCTGGGATGCATCAGGGTGTTGGCAAATGCACCATCATTGGTGACAAGCAACAACCCGCTCGATTTCCTATCCAATCGGCCTATAGGGAAGGTCCCTTGTGGCAATTTCTCCAAATAAGACGACAAATTCAAACGGCCTTTTGGATCTTGCAATGTCGACAATACGCCAAGTGGCTTATAGAGTTTGTAATAGAACAAACGCCCTTCAAAAACAACAGATTCTGACGACACCGTCACCATGTCACGACCAACACGCACGGGCACCGTCATATCGGTTACCACACGGCCATTGACGGTCACTTCACCCCTTGTGAC
Source organism: bacterium (assembly GCA_947502965.1). Classification (GTDB taxonomy): domain Bacteria; phylum Margulisbacteria; class Marinamargulisbacteria; order SXXA01; family SXXA01; genus M30B43. Next base: position 5,571 of record CANNCG010000008.1, read on the forward strand.
GAGGGTGTAAATCTCTCTGCGACTATACCGCGAAGCACTGACTAAAAAACGATCCAACTTCATAATTGTCATAATTTAAAATATCCATTGGGCCTTGGCCCTTCCAGAAAACGTAACACGACCACGGGCTTGGTCCATATGCATGGCCTCACTCGACACAGACAAACGCCCACGTAATACCCGAATGTTACCGGTTGCACGTAGATCGCCCTCCCGCGAATGCCAAACCGCATTTGTGGCACGAATTTTCATCCCAACATCTGACAAAACCGTTTTGATAATAGGATGATACAAGAAAATAGCGCCTGTCGTCAGCTGCAATCCCGCATCAGGAGAAACCAGATGAAAGGGAGTCTGATCTTCTGCAAAAAAAACAGCCGTCAACGCAGACATGCGCAATAACTCCAAATCTCTATCATAAGAGGCTTTTGAGGCCACTATATCCATGGTTTTCTGACCCCTCACAAACTCCTTTAACCGGATATTTTCAAAGAGATAATCAGGCCGATTTTCTTTTTTAGGGGGTGAAAAAAGATGGGGCTTTACCAAAACACCAAATAGCAGAATCCCAACACAAGATAAAAAAATACAAATCTGCGCTATTTTTTTTGTCATTAGAAATCTGGGTACACAAATTTTTCTGAGGCTTTGATACGTCCTACCGTCATAATTTCAGACAAAAACCCCATGGTATTGCCTGTTTTACGATAGGCTTCTCCCAATAAAAAATGAATAGCAGCCGCATTGGGTTCTATGGCCAAGGCTTTTTTACACAGGACGATAGCCTCGTCGTAGCGTTCTTGTTCCCCATAAATTAAGGCAATAAAGCCCATCGCCCAAATATGTTTGGGATCTATCGTCAACACCGTTTGAAAGCGCTTAATAGCCTCTTTTTTATCTCCCTTAAAATAATACGCAAACGCCAACTTAAAATGATGTCGCCATTCTTTGGGCTCGCTGAATACCAATGGCTCATATTTTGTCAACACTTTTGGCGCATAGTCTCTGTCATTCTCGGGGATATGTTTGAGCATACCCCAACCCTTTTCAATCAATCCCGAATAGGCATAAGCCATTGCCAATTCAAACAAGGTATCCGCATCTACTTTTTTATCGTAGGCGGCTTTGGCCTGACGAATATCCAACAAATGCGACTCGGGAATGACATAGACCGACGCCGCCTGAACCTGAAAAAAAGACATGCCTAGCAGCAGCGAAAACAGAACGCCTAGCACAGCAAAAAAAGATTTCATTTTGAATATCCCTTCAGAAGAAGTCTATAAAAAATATGGGCAAAAGCACCTAGCTGCTCACGTCTAACGGCAGACCATCCTGTCAGCGTGTAAAACAGCATGAGAATCAGCATAAGGGGAATAAGGAGAACCCGGTACACCACATAAGTAACCAGGCCATAATGTTTATGACAAAAATACAAGCCCCCACGATACCCCTCTATTAAGGCTTTTTGACGTAAGAATTGGGTGGATTGCCCCCCCAAATGCAGAACCTCCGCCGTCGGTAAAAAACAAAGAGAATACCCCAGTTTTTGAATACGTTTACACAAATCAAGGTCTTCATTGTAGAAAAAAAACTGTTCATCAAAACCGCCAAGACTCCGATATAGATCCCGTCGCATCATCAGTGCAGCACCAGACAAAAAAGACACCGAGCGGGCAACCGTTGTGCGATATTGTCGTTGCCCCAAGAACCCTCCTGGCAATTGATCCGAGCCATCTTTGTTTTTTAATTTTGGTCCAACAGCCCCTGTTTTTGGATTGGCCACCAAGGCCTCTATCAAACGCACACAGGCCATCTGATCCGTGATCGTGTCGTTGTTGAGCAAAAAGACATACGCGCCGCTGGCCAACGCAACCCCCTGATTGTTGGCCGCAGAGAAGCCTGTATTTTGGGCATTAAACACCACACGAATACGGTCTTCATACCACTGTAGTATTTCCCGAGAATTATCCTGAGAATCATTATCGACTACAATAATTTCAAAGGGGCCTGTCAATTGGGATAACAAAACCGTATCCAAGGCATTCTTCAAGAAGTTTGCCCCGTTGAAATTGACGATCACAACACTTAACAGCATGTTAAATAAACTGCGCTGTTTCCAAAACAGGATTGACCAACAACGGCGATACCCCTGACTTTCCTATGACGAATACATCAAACACCCGAGATTGAAGCGCCTCATTACCAAGTCCTCCGGTTGGAAGAACAATCCCCCAGGTCACACGGGACGTCATGGCTACCTCCCGGTCTGCGAGGCGCAGTTTTGGGGCAGGGTCAGGCTGACGGGGAATAAGATCAATCCAAAACAAGGCAAGCCCATCCGACAGCGTGACAACAGGTGGCACATTCCACCCTATTTGCTCTTTGTTTGGATTGACAATATCAAAACGAGTCGCCAAAAGCGGGGTAAGAAAGTCCGCAGAAAGCGCGGGGTAAGCAGCTGCGGTAAACACCAAATGCCGACACCGAAACAAATTTTTAGGAGCCGCATCTCCAAACGCTGTTTTCAAAGACGCCAACGCAGAAATGGCATGAAGATCTGGTTGCTTTAGCGACACAAAGGCATGAACCGACATTTAGTGATCTCCCTGACGATGGCAATACGTCACCATGTTTTGAAATAAAACGGCCCAAGGGCCAGGTGTTTCTATCAGGGCATTGGGAAATTGCTGTTTATGATCCGCCCAAACACTGTCGATAAACGTTGGGATTTGTTTCAAAAAATTGGCCCGCTCTGGATGTGGCATCATGGCCAAAACATTGCCATCGAGATTGCCCAAACCCGCCAAGTTTGCATAGGCCCCATTGGGGTTTATAGGAAAATGCGGGGTCACTTCGCCCGCTGAATCACAGTAGACGAGGCTCCCCAATGTTGGCAAAGCCGCAATTGCACGATCGGTCAAAACAAAGCGCCCCTCACCATGATTAATCGGGATAGGCAAAACATGGTCCTCGAGTCCTTTCAAAAAGAGATTATTCGAAGGTTGCACACGCACATAAACCCAGTCACAAATAAAGCCAATAGGCTGTCCCTCACGGGTATTATGTGCCATCCCCACTTCTATATTTCCGGCCTCTCCCATAGGAATCAAACCTGCTTCTGCCAACACCTGACACCCGTTGCAAATGCCCAACACCGGTTTACCAGCCGCTGCCATTTCGCGAACACCTTGCATAATGGGTAATTGGGCCGCAATAGCACCTGCACGCACACGGTCTTGGAATGAAAAACCACCCGCAATCACCACGCCATCATACCGCACCAACTCCTCAGAAGAGAGTTGCCAAGACACAATATCCGCAGATGCCTCGGCAGAGATGAGGGCCCGCTGGGTCTCATACTCACAATTTGTACCAGGAAACTGAATAACCGCTATGCGTACTACGCCCACGAGTTAGCACCCTTTCTGGCCAAATCACGTTCGACATTTACGGCCGCCACCATACCATCTGAAATGGCTGTGGCAATTTGACGTATTTGCTTGGAGCGAATGTCGCCCACGGCATATACCCCACGAATATTGGAACGCATGTATTCATCCGTGATCACAAAGCCTTTTTCATCGGTACGTAGGCCTGGCAGTGCAAAGTCTTTGGGGGGAATACGTCCAACATACAAAAAGACGCCTTTGACATCCAGCCAAGTGTGTTGCCCCGTCATGCGGTTCACAACCTTGATCTTCTCCACCTTATCAATCCCAAAAACCTCTTCCAAACTAGAATCCCAAATACACTGAATTTTGGGATTGTTGAGAATTTTTTCTTTGAGTGTCTTAACCGCTTTAACCGTATCGGAATGGTGGATCAGATACAAATGCTTCACAAACCCAGAAAGATAGTCTGCCGCATAACAGGCACAGTTCCCCCCCCCAATAACCGCAACTTCCTTATCCGCATAGAAAGCAGCATCGCCCTGCGCATAATAGGAGATTCCACGGCCTAAAAAGGTTGTTTCAAAAGGCTTGTCTAATTTTTTTGGTTCCAGCCCATTGGCCAAAATAACCGCTTTTGCATAATAAATATGTCCTGAATTCGTATGCAGGGCCTTCGGTGCCTCGCTGTTTTCCGCTACGATTTGTTCGACTATCTCAAAGGACACATAGCACTCATGTCCCATGACCTGTTTTTCAATCGTACGGGCCAAGGTTTCGCCCAAAACCCCGTCTTGAAAGCCAAGTAAATTTTCTACATGATAGGACATCCCAGCCTGCCCCCCCATCACTGCGCGTTCTAAAACCAATGTTTTGAGCTGTGCACGCGCCGCACAGATGGCGGCAGAACTACCTGCAGGCCCAGCACCTACAATAATAAGATCAAAATGCTCCAAATGTTTGGGCTTTAAACGAACAGGTTCTAAAGCAGTTTCAAAATACACAAAAGATCTCCTCTAAATTATCGTTATTGAAATCTGTCTACAGACAGCAGAATACGTGCTTTACCCGACGTTGTAACCTTCCCTGTTTTTGAATCAAAGACCATCTTGTCACCGGTCAATTGGTCTGCACCTTGACGCACAATAGGATTCACCCAAAACACCAAGGTCTGATTTCCCATATCATAAGACCCTTTCTCAGCTTGACCTTCGATATCTTTATAATAGAAACATACATTGCCATTCAGAAGAATACGTTTGCTCAAGCCATCCGCCACGGCCTGTGTCGAAGTCAATCGAAGTGCACCACGATGAACCTCTACGCCACGGGTAAATTCTATACGCTGATTACCTTGATCATAGAGCCCGTAAGGTCCTGTCAGGCGAATATCCTCCTGAACCGCCTCAACATTACCCGATGTAATCAGGATATTACGTTTACTATCCAGCTCAAAAGTATCTGCACGTATCTCCAAAGACGCCCGTTGCGGCGCAGCAAAAAGGAAGGAAGACATGCCCCATTCCCCCAAAAGAATAGCGCAAAGCAAGAAAAATCGTGGTAATAAAATAGTCATGATTGTATTGGAAACAGAAGTTTACACAGAGAACCAGAGGGTGTAAATCAACAGCCCAAGGAGAACCCAAATGACATTATTGCATAGCCTCTTGATTTGTCTCTTTATTTTGAGTCCGCTACACGCCACCGTAATCACCCTATATCCAGGTTCAACAACCTATATTTGTGAGCAGTATCCCATAGCGAATACAGGGACAAACACAGGGCTAGTCAGCGCCTTACCAGCAGGTATTTCTCCCATAGAAATTTCTGCCACAGGCCTCACTAGTGCCAGCTTTTTTCCAGAATCTCAAGTCAGCGATTTTCTTGCCGCCCGCATTGGCAGATCCGTACAGTTGGAAAAATCTGGGCTTAATGAAGGCCCTTATATTTTTAAAGGCCTATTTGACAGCAGCTATATTCTCCAAAAAAAAGACGAAATACGCTTTGTTCCCAAAGATACCCCCCTAATATTTGAGAAAGCCGATCTCCCACAGAACAGCAGTCTACTCTTGTCTTTTTCAAAAAAGCCTGCGAGTACCGTGACGCTTGGCTACTTTATGCCAAATGTGACATCAGAAGTCAGGTATCTATTGTCCCATGAACCCAAAACAACAAAAGCAACGCTCAACGCAGAAATTTGGATTCAGAATCTATCCGAGCGTACATTTTCCGACAGTAGCATCACCGTCAAGGTCGGAAATGCACCCCAAGCGGAAGTTCGTCATCCCATGGTAAAGGGCGTACGCGCCGCCGATATGCGCCTCACCACCGAACAGGTATTGGGAGAAGGCGAAATTATCTACGAACTCACGACCCCAACCACCTTGTTCCCGCAAACAAAAACACGTTTGCCGCTCATCCCAGAAACACCCATCGCGATTACCACACTCTACAACTTGGACCTGAGTGGCGTACAAGAAAATTTCACACCCCTTAGACGTGTGCTTCGGTTTAGAAACACCACCGGCAAAGCGTTGGCCAATGGACAACTCTATTATTTCACAAAGGGTGTTTTACAGCAGATTGGCAAGCTCCCAGTGACATTGCCCGATCAACTATCGGAGATTGACAATGGCAGTGCGTTTGCACTCTTAGGCAAGAAGCTTAGCGGTCCTTTGTCAGAAAACAAAGAATATACGGGCAAAAAAAAGCCCACCCAACATACGATTACGCTTCGCAACGATGGGAGTAGTATCGTAGAAATTGAAGTTCGCGATTATATCCCAAGCAATCAGACCATTCTGCATGCCAGTCATGGGTATACACGGATTTCTAGCTATCAAATTTTGTTCAAACTCACCCTCGACATGGGTAAAGAAACAATGATTACGTATATTACAAGAGAGGATTAACATACCCCAGTTAATGGCTAGGCTAGGATAAAAAGGTACCCCCCCTCTGTCGGGAGAGGGGGGGGTACCTTAAGAACCACGCCCCTTTTAAGACGGCACTGTTCCCAACGCATTCAAATACGCATGGACAGGGACCTTGATCGGCATTAAATAGACGTGCTGCTTGTATCTGGCGGCCAATGCCATGAGATCCTTTGCCAAAGCCGCATTGTCCTCCAGCGTCAAAGAAAACGTTGGAGGAAACACCACATGGTTCGTGGTCATCCAATAGCGCACAGAATTGTCCGTGATCACCGGCGCTATCCCGAAAAAAACAGTGGTATCGGCCAATTGCTCCAAATAAATTTCGGCCAATCTGGGATCGAAAAATGGCTGGGTAAAAAAACCATCCGCGCCCGCCGCTCGTTTGCGTTTGCAGTAGGTCAGTTCTTCGCGTATGGATTGCCGATAGGGATCCAATGCTGCATATACCATCAGCCCTGGATAAGCCGCCTTAATCGCTGAAATAAGCGCCTCAGACGATACAGAAAAACAAACCGCAGATGGGTTTTGGGGCGCATCCCCTGAGACAATCAAAACAGCAGAAACACCCGCATCGCTGAGACGGCCAATCATCTGTAGGGCGGTAGGAAGGTCGCGATCCATCGCTCGGATATGCGGGATCGCCGAAATACCCGCCCGTGCTACTCGCTCTGCGGCCTCTACGCTGCGCACAGAGAGACGCATAATATCTGGAATATTCACCCCAGATAAAAAAGAGTAGGTCGCCAAAGTATCCGCAACCATGCCTGTCCACTCAGGCCCCGCGCCCGGCACCAGTTCTAAATACACCATGATCGGGTTACTATCACATGTGCGACTAGGGATGGGCAAGCACTGTATTGACGTGTTTTTGCCATTCTTCCTATACTGGGAAGACTTGTACTTTTAACGAGATACTCACTACCCACACCCTCATGCACTAATTAAGGAAAAAACCATGGCAAAATTATATGTAAATGACCAAGAAGTAGATATTGAAAACGGCGAAAAAATCGTCGATGCAATCGAAGAACTCGGGGTTCCCATCGGCTGTAGCAACGGTGTCTGCGGCACCTGCGAAGTAGAAGTCACAGAAGGCATGCACAACCTTTCTGAACTCAATGAAGAAGAAAAAGACCTTGGCATGGAAGGCAACAAACGCTTGGGGTGCCAATGCACGATCCAAGGCGGCGTGGTCAAACTCACATTCTAAAACTGGCTGCTGCCAAAATGGCCCGGAAAGCAATCTCCGGGCTTCTTCGTCTCTAAAGACGCTAAAACGGAGGCTCTCGGTATGGCACAATTAATGGCAGGAAAAAAAGGTATTATCTTCGGCGTCAGCAATAAGCGCGGGATCGCCTATGGCATCGCCAAGAAACTCTTCGAGGAAGGCGCTGAAATTGCATTCACCTATGCAGGCGAAGTCATGAAAGACCGCGTCACCCCTATTGCGGAAGAAATGGGTAGCCGGCTCATCATGCCCTGTGATGTCGTCAACGAAAACGAAATCACCGCGGTCTTCGAAGAATACAAAAAAATCTACGGCCAATTAGATTTTGTGGTTCATGCCGTTGCTTTTGCCAATAAAGACGATTTAAACGGGGATTTCTCCAATGTCAACTTGGAAGGATGGAATTTGGCCCTTGGGGTGAGTGCGTATTCCCTGGTTGCCATTTCCAGAATTGCGAAGCCATTGATGACCAATGGCGGATCTATCGTGACACTGAGCTATCTTGGTGGCGAACGGTCTATCCCCCACTACAATATTATGGGCGTCGCAAAAGCGGCGCTTGAGTGTTCCGTCAAATATTTGGCTGCTGAATTTGGCTCCCTTGGCATTCGCGTGAACGCCATCTCCGCCGGTCCGGTGAAAACATTGGCCGCCAAAGGCATCAACGGGTTTGACCAACTCCTCAAGATCAACGCCATGCGCGCACCCCTACAGCGCAACATCACCATCGATGAAGTCGGCGGCGCTGGGGTGTATCTCTTGTCAGACCTTGGCAGCGGTGTGACCGGTGAGATTCATCACGTGGATGGTGGGTATCATAGTATCGCAGGGTGTTATGCGGATAAGTTGATTTTGGCGAATGGGGAGAAATAACGCCCTACGCTGTCCCAACAAAAAACCTCAGCTTCCCAGCACAAAACCTCAGATTTTCTGAGGTTTTGTGCTTTTATAGCTGTGCTTTTAGTTTGAGCAAACCACGCCCAAGACCCGCTAGCCTTAGTCCACGTACTTGCAGATAAAATAAAGGCCGCAATTTAGGGAAGAATAAATTCCCCCACACACTAGTAAAAGAATAGGCAATAAAGGTCGCAACAGCCGCCCCCATGGCGCCATAGTATGGAATTAAGAAAAAATTGAGACCTACGTTTAGAAAAACAGCACTGTAATCACGAATCAAAGCATAGCGCATCAGTTTTTCGTTTTGTATAAAAACACTGGAAAGAATACCAATAGTTATCCAAACAAAGGAAAAAACGTGGATAAAAAGAACGGGAATAGCCGCTGCGTATGCCACCCCATACAACCCAGTCACAAGCATAGGCGCAAAAAGAAGAATAATAAAAGAAATCACATACGCCATTAAGGCGCCACCCGAAAAAAGATACCCCAATTGACGCATATATTTAGACATATCTGTCTTACGTAAAATCGTCAGAGCAGGAAAAACAGAGGTCACAATAATTGCAGGAAGAAAGTATAAAATCTCGGATATGCGTGCTGCTGCTGCATAAATGCCAGCTTCATGAGAACCAGACAATGCCAAAATCATTATTTGATCTATTTTTGTATAAATAAAAATAGCAAGACAGCTCATAAAAACAGGACAGGATTGAGAAAACAAAAGTCGGGCGAGCTTCCAATCAAATAGCAACCTACCGGCACGACGTTGTTTGTAGTAAATCGCAGCATACCCCACGATACCAAGAACACTTTCAATACTGATAACAAACACAAACCAAGACACTGGTAAATGGTACAAAACTCCAACAATTTTGAGGGTAGCCGACAAAAGAAAAGCCCCCAATTCCGACATCACCACATATTTCGAAGCAAGCCGTGATTCAAACCATTGGCGCAATGTCAAAAAAGGGCTAAATAACAACCCAGTTCCCAGCCCAATTACAATCCAAATATCTGTCTGAAAAGAAGAAAAAAATGCAACCAGGCTCAATAGAATCAGAGTCAAAAAAGCAAGCATTGAACGAAGCCCCACAACAGAACCAATCAACCGTTGCTCATGAGAAGGATACTTTACCAAGTAGCGAAGCAATACTTGATCAAACCCAAGTCCTATCAAAGTCAAGATCAGACCATAAAAAGCCACCCAGGTATTAAAAAAGCCAAAACCTTCTGGCGACAAATATCTCGCAACCCAAACGCCTACAAACAGCCCCCCAACGAGACGAAGAGCCTTGTCTAGTACAAGCCAGATGCTGTTAAAAAAGGCAGCGCGGATTGCAGATCTGTTGGCCAAAAAAGCCAACACTTCAAAAGTAGAGAACATCTTATCAAGTATAAAGGAGCCGTCTGCATTAAACCATCCAATAGCGCAAAAACACATTATTATAGGCTAGAAAGCATTGTTTTTTGCCTTGCTGTATTTTAAATAAGCAGTGTATCCTGCCTTCTCATGCGGCCAGTAATGTATTTTCTAAAAAAAACGACCAAACGGTGCCTATATTTATTAAATAGGCGCCCTTGGAGAGTAGGCTACTTTGAATATAAATTTGACTTTATTATAAAGTCGGTTAAGTCTGGTTCTTTTCCGCAGTATCTTAAAGAAGGCTTACCTATCAAATTTGGATATCGTCTTGACGAGCGTGTAGTTGAATATCCTTGGATTTACCATCATCTACCAAATGATCCAGGCACTCTTTTGGATGCAGGATCAACATTAAACGTCCCTGAAATTCTGGAATTAGAAAAATTAAAAAAATCTAAAATTGTAATTGCAAATCTAAACAAAGAAGACTTTTGCCACCAACGACTCCGAAACCCAGTCTCCTACGTATATAATGACCTCAGAGCGTCATGCTTCAGAGATGGGTATTTTGATACAATCACCTCTATTTCTACATTAGAACACGTAGGTATGGACAATAGCCAGTACACACGTGATTTAATTAAACAAGAGCCTAATTCAAACGATTACCTAAAAGTTATCTTAGAGTTTAAACGTATACTGAAACCCGGTGGCTCTGTTTTAATAACTGTTCCCTTTGGTAAAGGCAATTTTGGGTGGCTTCAACTTTTTAACGCCGCAATGATAGACGCTCTCATAGCTACATTTGAGCCGACTTATTACACGCTGACATTTTTCAAATACGATGGTCAACAATGGGGGATTTCTGATGCAAAAAACTGTCAAGAGAGCGGTTTTAACAATAGCTATTCAACCGGAAAATTCGACATCGTATCATCAGAGTCTGTATGTTGTATTTTACTAAGGAATTAAACTATGAGTATTAAAAAAGTTCTAAATTGTCGCGTCTGTCAGGGACGTTACTTAGATACTATCTTTGTATTAGAGGACCAGTATATTGCAACTATTTTTATTAAATCTTTGGCAGAACGAGATTCGCATCAAAGATACCCATTAGAACTAGTGTTATGCCAAGATTGCGGGTTTGTTCAATTAAGACACACCCTCGATAGAGAGATGCTGTTTAGCCACTATTGGTACCGATCAGGTATCAACCAAACGATGAAATCCGCATTACAAGACGTTGTCAGTAGTGCACCCCAGTATACAACAATGCTGCCTGGCGATGTGGTTTGCGATATCGGGTGTAACGATGGCACATTGTTAAGTTGCTATCCCAAAAACATTCGTACCATTGGGATTGATCCATCTAAAAATATGGCCTCTTTTTCAAAAGAACATGCAGATGTCGTCATCGTCGATTACTTTTCATCCGAAGTTTTTTTCTCAAAAGAAACGAAACATGCCAAGATAGTTACCTCAATTGCGATGTTTTACTCAGTCGAAGACTCTGTCGCCTTTTCAAAAGGCGTTGCAGAGATTCTAGATGAGGATGGCGTATGGATTTTACAAATGTCATCCCTATCCTTGATGCTACAAAACAACTGCTATGACAATATCGTACACGAACATGTCGGATATTATTCCATGGGGGTTATTAGCGAAATATTGAAGCCATTAGGCCTTCGAATTGTTGATTGCTCTACAAATGATATTAATGCAGGCTCCCTTCGCTTATATATCAAAAAGCATGGTATGCCGAGTGCTGCAGTACTAGCACTTGCACAAACAGAGCTCGAAGAAGGATATTTAGAAAGACGCGTATACGACGCATTTTCCAAACGCTTAGACCTAGAAACCAGAAAATTCAAAACCTTTTTATTAGATTGCGACCCTCAAAAAACAGCCTTTTATGGCGCCTCTACAAAAGGTAATGTCATTCTGCAGCATGTTGGCGCAACCCAGCGTCATGCCTTTGGTATCGCAGAAAGAAACCCATTGAAGTATGGCTATCACACCCTTGGCTCTGATTTAAAAATCATTTCTGAAGACGAAATGCGCAAACGCGTTCCGAAAAACATTATTATCCTCCCCTATCACTTTAAATCAGAAATTTTAAAGAGAGAGTCCGCGTTAATAGAAACCGGCGCATCTCTTGTTTTTCCATTACCCGAATTTACAGTTATTGAAAAATGACAACGATTAACCTTGTTACTGGGGTTAGTGGTCAAGATGGCTTTTTTATAAGTCGACATTTACTGAAAAAAGGACATCGGGTACTGGGTGTCTCTCGACGACAGGTAGATTCACCCCATGTGCTTCTCTTAGCAAAGTATCCGAAGTATCAGCACTATGCTATTTCTAAGTACACAAAATCTAATATCGAAGCACTGTTTCGAGAAGTGCAGCCCGATAGAGTCTTCCATGCGGCAGGATTTCGTGACATACCCAGTACTGATGAGGAAGTGGCCCAATGTTTTTTCACAAATGTCGAGCTTCTTGCAATAATCATTGCAGCTATACGTCAAAACTCACCTAAAACTCGCTTATTATTCATATCATCAGCTGAAATCTATGGGAAAAATGCAGGTATAGCCCACGAAAAAACAGCCTTTAATCCAGAAAATCCGTACGCCGTTTCAAAAACAGAAGGAATGCAGCAAATAGAATTCTTTAGATCCAATGGTGGCTTTGGTTCAGTTGCTATTTGTTTTAATCACGATTCATTTTTGTCGCCAACAACACACTTGGCTATTTCTGTGGTTAGAAAATTATTAAAATCAAGAGAATCGTCTACATTCTTTAATACATCAATACACAGAGATTTTGGACACGCTTCAGATTTTTCCGTAGCCTTCGATTTAATTCTCAGTCATCATACGCCAGATAATTTCGTTGTATGCACAGGAACACATGTCTCGTTAGACGACTATATTAATATGACTTGTCATTATTTAAAAATAGAACCAGCTGCCATTACACGCTCTGTCCAACCTGATTTAGAAACATATGCACGTAGAGGAGATTCCCAAAAAATAAGATCCTTATTGGGATGGACACCGCGATTTACAGTTGAAAAAATTTGCAAAAATATCATTTACTGGGAAAAAAAAAATCAAAATGATCGAATTAACCTTTATTCTCCCAACATTAAATAGAAAAGAGTGGGTACTTCGCGCTATTCATTCTTGCCTAAGTACAGAAGCGCATCACTTTATACCTCATGTTCTGGTCATAGACAGCCAAAGTATAGATGGTACGGCAGATGCTATTCAAACCGAGTTTTCCGAACACCCAAGAGTACGTTTACTGCAAAACGACCCATCCGATAAATTCATGAAAACATGCTTTATGGGCGTTTCTTATTTAAAAACACCATGGGCAACATTTATGTACGATGATGATGTTCTCTCTCCGTTTTGGTCAGTATTGGGCTTGGCCGCAGAAAAAAAATTAAATTCGTTTGTATCAGGATATGGGATAACCCATCAGGTGCAATTCACATATACATTTACAAAACCCAAGGACATACGCTGGATTCAGCGAGAAAGTGTATTGTCAGCCTACTTTGGTCAGTACATAGAATTAAACGAGGCGCTGCCCATGAGTCCTATATGCTGCATTGTTAAATCAGATCACTTACATCAGTGGGTTGAGGAGGTTCAAACATTTTGCAACCAAACGTCTTTGAGACGTTATTATATGATGAAACGAAATATTGGACCGGACTTAATGATTTACCTATTGGGCATTTTAGAATCAAATACCAAAATAGGTATAATTTCAGACCCTATAGCCCAATTTTCTGAACATCCGAATTCTATGAGTATTCTGGCCTTAGGACCAGACCTCGATATCGGCTATTGGTTGGCCAAAGTTTGGGCTTTTGAGCAATTAGACCGTTATAACCTGTCTCACTTAAAGACAACGTTTGGTGCTTATTTATTGTTTTTTGGATTAAAGATGTGTGTGTATTCACTATATCTTTGGCGATGGGCAGATGCCTGGCGCATATTGATCGAAATGTCTCACATATTAAGACAGAACAAAAAAACAGAGGGATTTAGGTTAATCCTATATATTTGGCGTCTTTACATAGCTTCTATTCGTCGCAAATTTTCGCTGTAACCTTTTATCCCAAAATCAGTCAAAAAAACAGAGTATCTATGAAAAGACCCCCAAAATGAATTGGCAAAAGCTCCAACAGTCAGAAATTGTATTTTTTAACGAAGGCAGGAGCTGGTACATACCACATGTCCTCACCCAAGCAAAAATAGCCAATAAAGGACGATCACCAACCTTGCTCTGTGACATCCCCAGAAAAATGTATACCAGCGCAAAACAAGTTCCTATCAACGCTTATCTAAAAGCAAAACAGGACATTGCTCACTTTCACAGCATATACCAACACATGTCTCCAAATGATTTTTACTATGAGCGCCGTTGCTGGGAACGATGGTTTTATATATTAAACTATATGGAAACAGAAAAAATACACTCTATCATTCATTTAGACTCTGATGCGCTCTTATATACCAATTCCGAAGATTTTTTCAAAACATACGGGGATTTAACACGGGAGTGTGGATTCCCCATCCTCATCGAAAATCCAACATTGTTAGAACTTGCGGCTTCCGCACACATTAGCTATTGGAGCAAAGAAGCACTTGGAAAATTTTGCGAATTTATACACCAAACCTTTTCTCAAAAGCACTATCTCGACATCTATAAAGAAAAATGGGCGTTACATCAAAGAAAAGCATGTGCTGACGGGGTATCTGACATGACCACCCTGCACCTCTTTTGGGAAAAATACAAAACAAGAATTCATAATCTGGCACCGATTCAAAATAATTGTATTGTTGATAATAACGTCTCTCAATCCTTCAATTATATAGGACAAACATACATGATGAAGAAAAAAATAAAGAAAATAGGGTGGCAAAACAATAAACCCTATTTCTCTCGAATAGAAGACGGCGCAAGGATATCACCGCTAGCCATACACTTCCAAGGCACCGCTAAAAAACATATTCCAACCTATATACAATCCCCATTTTTGGAGAAAATAAAACTCAGCAGACACAGAGCAATGCATATATGGACAAGAATATACTATAGAGGATCTTCCTATAAAATTTCGATTCTAAATAGCCTCAATAAAAAACTTTTTTTCTAGACTACAGAGGTGGGAAGCTGAGGTTGGGGATTTTGAGATTGAGTGCGGCAAAGATGGCGGCGCAGGTAGGTGTCGGCGTTTGGATTTTTTTGACGGGAGGGAGTGTGGCATGGGCGATAGAGAGCCGAACGGTTTGGAGCTGGGCAACGTAGTCCCACGCGGCGGTTGCGGTAAGATTTAGCGGCGCAATCGCTGCATCCAACCATATCTAGCGCCCACTGGGGGATCTACAACATCCCCTTATATGATAATGTTCAAAACAGAAAAATGACGTTTTAGGCCTGAAAAATAGTCCCAAATTCCCTTTCTTGATTTTTGTGCCTAATTCTTTCGTTTCGCGACAGCGCCATCCAGTACCGGCGGTAGCGCCAACCGCTGCACCAAACGCTATATCTCGACACGTGTCCATCTTGGATAAATCTTTTACCCAAGGACCCACCACCTAATTAGCCGGGTCAGCGGAGAGCCTCCTAAGCGCTAAGACAGCCCATTTTTTCGCCATATCAGTGGCCTGCGGATCCCTGAGAATTGTACTTAATTGAATATGAACACCGGCGTCCACTAGGGTTTGGCGATTAGCCGGGTTATCGGAGAGATTGCAAAGCGCTCCGGCAGCACATTGTTTCTCCAAAGGAGTGGCAAGCGGATCCATGAGAAGTTCACTTAATCGAATATAAACACCGGCTGCCATTAGGATTGGGAGATTAGCCGGGTCACGGGAGAGATACCAAAGCGCTAAGGCAGCACATTGTTTCGCCATATCAGTGGCCTGCTGATCACTGAGAAGTTCACTTAATAGATTATGAACACCGGCGGCTATTAGGGCTTGGCCATTGGCCGGGTCACGGGAGAGATTGCAAAGCGCTCCGGCAGCGTGTTCTATCGCCATATCAGTTTCCTGCCGATCCATGAGAAGTTTACTTAATAGATTATGAACACCGGCGGCCACTAGAGCTTGGCCATTGGCCGGGTCAGCGGAGAGATTGCAAAGCGCTCCGGCAGCGTGTTCTATCGCCATATCAGTGGCCTGCGGACTGAGAAGTTCACTTAATCGAATATGAACACCGGCGGCCACTAGAGCTTGGCCATTGGCCGGGTCACGGGAGAGATTGCAAAGCGCTTCGGCAGCCCATTGTTTCTCTACAGGAGTGGCCGGCTGATCCCTGAGAAGTGCACTTAATGAATTATGAACACCGTCTGCCACTAGGGCTTGGCCATTGGCCGGGTCACGGGAGAGATTGCAAAGCGCTATGAGAGCCCATTGTTTCGCCATATCAGTGGCCTGCGGATCACTGAGAAGTTCACTTAATCGAATATGAACACCGGCGGCCACTAGAGCTTGGAGATTGGCCGGGTCAGCGGAGAGATTGCAAAGCGCTCCGGCAGCACATTGTTTCGCCAAAGGAGTGGCAAACGGATCCCTGAGAAGTTCACTTAATC
>CANNCG010000009.1 GCA_947502965.1 bacterium
CCCAAAGGGCGACCTGCGCCTATTTGGCGTAAAATCCACTGGATTTTACGCCAAATAGGCCACAAAACGCTTCTTTTATCGATTTTTATCGGATTTTTACAAGAAAATCAGATCCTGCACGTTTTTTACTTTGTTTTGCGACAGCGCCACAGGAGGTGTCTATCACTTTTAAACAGCTTTTACAGTTCCATTACGAAAATCTTTTCATTTTTCCTGGTCTGGACATTTCACCGCACTATACCTACCCCAAGAAAACCGACTGGAACTTGATTTCACAGTCCGATCTCGATACCATCCAGTTTAGGCTAAATCACCATCCAAAAAAATGTCTTAACTTTTTATCTCCAGCCGAAGCCTATGCTGTTGCACTTGCTGCTTGAATTTGGGAAGGTTACAAAATACAATTCCAGATGAGATGAGATTTCTATTACGCCCACCCAGAGAAACTGAAACAGCCGGATTATAATGAAATCCAGGTTTTAAATCGTGGCGGGAGCATATCCCTCATATGTGACCAGAATGATTTGGAATCTGGGTTTCATTTTGGACTAGGTATAAGCCTAAAGCATTAAAAGAAAAAGACCCTATTCGGTTCTTCTGTTTCAATACTATCCAGAGTATTTAAACCCGAAACGTTGACATCCGGCTCCTCCGGTGGGAAGAAAAAAATCTCTTGATATAAATTATCAAAAACCTGTTGGGAGAGAGGAACTGCGTCTACACTCAAAGAAGATAGCTTTTGTACAATAGACCTAGACAAATAGCCTTGAATTTCTTCTCTCAAGCCTTCCTCCAACCGCGACAAAACAAAAGCCACCAACTGTGGACGTTGTTCATTTAACAACGCAGCAATTTGATCAGGCGTACGCAGTCTTTGCGTAGGCTCCGTCTCTTCTTCCAAAACAGACGTTTCCACTGGCCATGTGTCGCCTTCTCCAAACGACATCCCCAAGCCCCCACCCAAAGAAAAGCCTGTATCCAAAGCCGTCTTTTTTTGTTCAGAAAGAGACCCTGTTTCACGAACAAGGACTACTTTTTGCATAATTTCATTCATCAAACTGTTTAAAACAGAGGGGGAAGCTTTGGGAGATTCTTCAATAGTCTCTGTGAGCAGAGAGGCATGCGTAGGCGAAATCAAACTCAACACAAACTTGGAGCGGTCTCCCAACATGGACAATAATAATTGCGCTTTTTGTTTACCAGTTAACATTAAAACCTCGCTGCCGGCTGAGCATCCGCTAGCCAATCTTCCATAATCTGTGCCAATATCTCAGGGTCTGTATCCGCAACATTCCGAACAGGTTCAAATCGCTTCTCTTTGTCCAATTCAGACTGTAAAGAGGCAAAGTCTGTGTCACGTGTACCCTCAGTTTTTCCAATGAGCCCAGTTTCCGACGCGTGCAGATCAGTATCACTGTTTTTTGAACGCCGCCAATATGCTGTCAAAGTCAAAAAGACCCGCCGCAAAACTAAGAGTCCCACAATGGCGCCTATAAGACCACAAGCAATAAACAAACCTGTACGAATCGCATCTTTGGCCTTTAAAGACGCCTCCAAAGCGGCTTTTTCCTCTGGGCTCATCAAAGAAAAATCCGCACGATTCAGCAGAATCATGTCCCGACCACGCACATAGCCAATAGAGGCCGCCACCGTATTAAAAATTTCGCTCTTTAAATCAGCTTCCAGAAAAATGTCATCCCGACTATTGTCGATGACGATACTGGTCGTAAGCCGCTTCACATCTACCACTTCACCGCTATCCAAAGGCCCCAAATCCGCAGTGATAGCAATTTTGAAAGAGCCGACGGGCAACACACCCACCAACTGCTTTGTAGCCCTTTCTATCAAGGCTTTTTCATATTTCTCTTTGATTTCGTACCATTGCTGAATTTCATCAAAATCAGGAATCACTGGCCTTGCATTTTCAGGATCAGGTCTCGATTCTGCCAACGCATCCGCATCCAATGCCTCATTTTTTGTCTGCGGCTGATTTGCAGCCATGCGTTCAAAAATACCATCCGAAAGGACTTTCCCTTCGAGCATATCGACAACCGTTATATTTTCTGGCTGCAAGTTCTCAACCGCGCTGGAAACATACTGGATAATAGAAAAAACAACGCTATCCGTGAGCTCCTCACCCGCTGTTTTTCGGATCATAACCGCTGCTGTAACAGGCGGTTGGGTCACCGCAAACAAACGTTGCTCAGGCAAAACCACCTGAACACGGCAGGTTTCAACAGCGTCCATATTTCGAATGGCATTTTCAAGTTCCCCAGAGAGAGCGCGAACAAAACGTACCCGTTTGTCAAACTCAGTGACCCCCAAGGTTTGTCCGCTATCCAACAGCTGATACCCCTGAGCCGTTCCGAAAGGGATACCTTTCACCGCCAGGCTCATTTTGGCCTCATCTATACGGGTATCATCGACTGAAATACCATAATTCTTTCCGTTTTGTTGGACATCAAAATCAATATTGTCATAGCTCAATTCACGGGTTACATCTGCGGCTTGAGACTGCGTCAACTGGGGGTAAAGAACCACATATTTGACTTTACGATTTTTCTTCTTTTTTTCTGATTCTTTTGCTTTTTCCTCTTCCTGCGTCATCGCCTGATTGGCCATTTTGGAGGCCTTACGCTTTGTCGCATCTCCCATTTTGGTTTGAAAGAAAAAGCCTGCAACACCTACCACAAGCAGTAAGCTGATAACCGTTCCTATAATCACCCAGCGTCGAGACCCATAACGGGCCGGCGGGCGCCGGTTATCGTCTCCCGTATCTAAACTTTCTTCAAATGCATCCAATTCAGCCATGCCACCATCCCAATCGTTTAGAATTCATACCCAATAACACCCTACACCTGCATATTTTGAATTTCTTTAAACGTCTGTGTCACCTGACTCACCAACGTGAGCGAAAAAGAAATTGCAACACCAGCCTTGGATTTTTCTATCATTAATTCTTCCAAGGAAATACGCCCTTCAACATAATCTACCATTAATAGATCCGAACGTCTTTCCTGATCGGAAACCTGCAAGAAAAAATCGACTGCTTTGTCTAAAAAGAGCTGAAAGGGCGTGGTTTCTAATCTGTTCTGTGCCTGCGACATTTCGGTTAAATTTTTGGGCGTTAAAGCACTAGTCTGGGAAACATCCTCTTCCAACTCTGGCAAAAGTTGGGCAAAGACGAGGTCTTCTTCCCCTATTTCTCCAAATTCTTGGACACGTTGTGCTTCCCATTTCTTTTCGGCAGACAACTGCGCCACAAAATTAACCACATCTTGCGCACCCGGAGCCTCAATAATCCCCAAAGGTCTGGCCATCGCCGTCGCCAGATTCTGAATGGGCTGCTTCATTTGGAGTTCGGCTTCCAACGCTTCTGAAAAAGGGGCTTCAAATCCCAACCCCATGGGGGCCGGTGCTGCGGTAGACTGAATGCTTGGTTTGGCCGTCAAATTTTGAATATGCATAGTGAACTCATTTTAGCGCATCGATTGCAGACTGGTACAGTGCTTTTGTCGTTTTAAAGGCCGCGATATTCGCTTCATAAATGGCTTCGGTATAGGTCATGTTCATCATCTCGTCAGGTAAGTTCACATTGGGGTAGTAAAAAAAGCCATTTTCATCAGACTGAGGTACCGCCCCATCAAAATATTTAGCAAAGGGCTCCGTGCTTTTTTCGATAGATGAGATGCGTACCCCATTGGGAGACGATTTCACTACGGCATATTGTTTTTGGTAGGGCAAACCCGTCTCTTCCACTTTCAATGTCGTCAAGTTGGCCAAGTTTTGCGCAATAATGCTCAGCCGCATTTTTTGGACTAGGATCCCCGTAGAGCTAAAGCGCATGGCATCGTCCAACCCTTGCCCCCAGATTCCCTGAGAGATAGAACACAAAAATAAAAAAAACACTATTTTTGCCATAATCACGCCTTATTTCCCCAATGTCACAATACGGCTCAAACTGTCTTTTTTATTTTTCCAAATGGTCATCATAGCCGTATCTTTTCTATTGTTTTCTGCCATACGGGTGATGACAAACTCTGCAATAATATCCCGATTGTACTTTCCATCCGGCAACGTCGCTTTCAAAATAGCTTGATCGTCTTCCGGCAAAATTTTAACAGGGTCAAAACCTGGTGTCGCCAAATTTGAAATAATATAGGTATAAATCGCATGTCGCTTACTGGCCTCATAAATACCACGCTCAACGAAAAAATAGGGATCACTATAAAACACCCGCTCAATTTTTTTAGGTGCGAGGGCACGATCCGATTGGGAAAAAACGACACCCGAACCCATCAAAAAAAGCCCTAACCCTACAAAAAGAAGTACACGCATTAGGCATCTACCATCCGTTTTTTGAGACGTTTACGCAATTTCTCCAAAATACGCAAGTGCAAACGACAAATCTTGCTCCGTGATTGATTCATTTGATCCGCAATTTCTTTTTGTTTTATCCCATTGATATAAAACAGCTCTATAAACTGCTGCTCCGTAGCATCCAAAGACTTAATTTCTTCCCACAAGGTATCATCGGTATTGTCAATGGCCTCCATAGCACTATCTTTGGCCCCCTCTATATCGCCAATCACATCAATAGACATCAGAGAGACCATGGATGAATCCGACAAGAGGTCTAAAAAGCGGCCCGCCACATCCCCAGACACAGGTGCCGCATCAAAATCTATAATCGCCTCTTCTACAACATCCGCGATACGATCCTGTATACGACGGCGGTAATCCGCATAATCTCCAGGATTACGATACTGCCATTCCGAACGAATACGGTCATATATTTCGCCTTTGATACGATAATAGGCATAAGTTTTAAAGGTAGCTCCCTTGTCTGGTCTGAAATTACGATGGGCCTTCATCAAGCCCTCCATTCCAAAGCTCACCAAGTCGCCAAATTCGATCACAGACGGAACCAATCCCTTGTTCCTAATCTGCGTGGCAACACCTTCAATCATAGCCCGATGTTCTTCTACAAAAGCATCATCCAAGGGACGAAATTCAGAATATTTATCTGCGTGGCTCAGTTTACCAATGTCTACCGTTAAATGAGGTATAGGAAGATCCTCTTTTAGATTTGCCGACATGGCTATTCGGGCACCTTCCCCATGACAAAGCCCCATGCATAACGGGGGGATT
Source organism: bacterium (assembly GCA_947502965.1). Lineage (GTDB taxonomy): Bacteria > Margulisbacteria > Marinamargulisbacteria > SXXA01 > SXXA01 > M30B43. The sequence continues at coordinate 5,152 of CANNCG010000009.1, forward strand.
CTTTTTGCACAGGCGCCAACACAGAGCCTCCAGACCGTTTAAAATGCTTCTTTAAGCCCAAGACATCTTGCTTGGCCAAACGTGCGGCCATCTCACGGGTAATCAGTTGATCTTGCATGGTGGTATCCGCAAAACTTCCCATCTCCGCCTTTTCTTCTTCTGAAAGCATACTGGGCTGCGTTTCAAACATAGGTTTCAAGAACATCATTTCCAAAAAGTAAGTTTGAACAAAGGCCATCGATTCTTCTTCCGTCTTTGGTTTTTCTTGCTGCTGATCCATCATCATACCCAACACCCCACTATCAAAAAGCGGCATATCTTGTGCATGTATCCACGACCCAAAAGACCAGGAAAATAGAAACAAGAGCACACAAATCTGCATCATATGATTTCAAGGTCCGCCACCAAAGACCCCGACTCTTTTAATGCCTGAATAATAGAAATCAAATCTCTGGGACTGGCCCCGATGCCATTCAGTGCCTCGACCAAACTGGACAACGTTGCAGAAGGATTGAGATAAACCATACGATTATCAGGAACCTCAATCCGAATGCTTTCCTGCTGAGAAACAGCTCCGGCTCCACCAGCAGCAGGTCCCCCAGCCGATTCTATATCTGAAATACGAATTGAGACTCCCCCGTGTGTCAGGGCGACAGGGAAAAGACGGACCATTTCCCCAATCACAATGGTCCCCGTTCTGGAATCAATCACAACTTTTGAGGACGCATCCGGCACAAAGGAAATCCCCTGCATTTGAGAAATAGCCGTTACCAAATCTGTAGATTCCAAGTCCGAGAGCGGCACTTTTATAGTATTGGGATCTTGGGCACGGGCATTGGCAAATCCATTGGCACGCAAGGCTTGGGAAAGACGTGTTGCATTTACAAAATTGGGTTCACGCAGCACGATCGTCACATTACGCTGATCTTGAAAAGTAACAGGCACTTCTTCTTCTACAATCGCCCCATTGGGAATCGTTCCCACTGTTGATTGATTTCGGAAATAACGCCCCTGGATAGATTTTTCCGCCATCCCGCCCTCTAAAATAGAGCCTTGCGCCACGGCGTATACCCGCATATCTGCACCCATCAAAGACGTCATAATAAGGGTTCCGCCAGACAAACTTACTGAGTCTCCCAAAGAAGATACCACAACAGGAATACGTTGGCCCAATTTAATAAAAGGAGGCAACGTCGCGGTAACAATGACAGAGGCCACGTTACGAGAACCAAAGTCACGTGTACCGCCTGCAATACCCATCTTTCTCAACATATTATTCAAAGACTGCTCGGTGAACCCCGCATTACGAGAATCTCCGGTATTTCGCAACCCCACCACCAAACCATAGCCCATCAACTGATTATCACGGGCTTCAACAATGTTCGCCACATCCTTGAGACGCACAGGAACCGGCTCAGCAAAAAGAGGTGCAGATAAACACATTATACCCACAACACTCAACAAGAAAACAATTCTAGTACACATTAGAATAACCAATTAAACATTTTTGTCAAAACTCCAGGATTCTGCTTTGAACCCACTACACCAGCACCATTGACCGATACTTCCGCCTTCGCAATTTGATAGGAATTGATTGTATTGTCTATACCGATATCAGAAGGTCGAATAATCCCCGAAACACGAATGGTCTCAACTTCATTGTTGACTTTCACCTTGTGCTCTCCCACCACATACACATTACCGCCTTCTAAAATCTCTGTGATGACCGCAGTAATCATCGCCTTTACCTGGCTTTTTCGAGACGTTTGTCCCGTCCCACGATAATCATCCTTTCCGGATAGAGACGCATCATACTTCTTACGAATGGTTTCCGTACCCAACAAGTTTGCAACTTGATCCCAGGCAGACCCAAGCTCAAGGCCTACAGAGGAACCTTTACTCGTACGCGTAGATGCCTCCTGAACCGCAGATGTAGATTCCGAAATAACAACAGTCACAACATCGCCAACACGCACACGTTTTTTTTCTCCGCCATAGAGACTTCCCGTGGATGCATTCCACAGCGAGTCGGCATGAAGGAGCGGTGTCATGACCAGACACAATAATATACAGACAAAACTAATCCAAATGTACGGTTTTAGCATCTACAACTTGTCCTTCCACAACGCGTCGGGCCCCAACTTGCAAACGTATTTTTATTTTTTGACCTATCTTTGCATCCGACAATGCCTCACCTTTAAGCTCAAACCGAAGCTCCCCTCGAACAAGAACGCCCGTCAACAAAGACCCCCGACGAACATCAGGAATCTCACGAACCATCGACTCCGCCAGAATGGTTGCGACAGGCAATGTACGCACAACTTCTCGTCCGACAACGTCAGACAAAGATCTCAACGCAGCACTTGGCTGTGCTTGGGCATCGGAAATACGAACGTGAAGATCTGAAGAAACAACAACAGCCCCCTGCACTAACAGGCGCATGGTTTCCAACAACGGGGCCTTGGCAGACACAACTGTAACCGCACCATAGCGGCCCAGTTGCATACCCGTACTGTCCAACAGCCGTATGGGGAAAACAGAACGGCCCAAAAGCTGATGTTTTCCGCCTACCCAATCAATATTCGCGGTCACAGCTTGGGGATGCAACGCAAGAATAGCATCCCCATTTTGTATCTCAATCCGAATACTATCCGGCAAAAGATACGGCTGATGCTGTATCAACCGGTCCGTGACTTCATTCTTAATTAGCACGTACAAGGCCTCACCAGTAACGATGGCAAACACATGAGAAGAGACACAGCACAGAAAAAAACACCCATAAGCAACACTATTTACCCAAGTCACTACCGGATTTCAACATTGCATCACCAGAGCCGATGGCCTTGACCGTGATTTCAAAAGCCCTCTGGGTTAAAACCATATTCATCATTTCTTCGATTACGTTCACATTCGAAAACTCCAAGGCACGCTGACGAATAAGGCCCATAGAATCTGTACCCGGCGTTTCATAACGGGCCTCGCCAGAAGCCGCAGACTCTCTATATAAATTCTGCCCCACGTCTACCAGTCCCCCAGGGTTGCTAAAATTGGCAAGCAATAGCTGACCAATTTCACGGGGTGTCGTTTCATTATTGACCTGAACAAAAACCTTACCTTCTTCATTAATAATAACTTCAGTCGTATTGTTTGGAATACGCAAAGAAGGCTCTAAAAAATGCCCGTTAGGCCCTACAACGTTTCCTTCACTATCCGTATGAAAGTTACCAGCACGACCATACGCCAAGGACCCATCGGCTTGTCGAAACTGAAAGAAGCCCTGTCCATCAATAGCCATATCCAAGGGTTGATTTGTAATTTCAATACTGCCCTTTTCCATATTTTTGCGAATTTCGGCGATACGGACACCTTGTCCATATTCCACATACCGACGACGCGAGTTTTGGTTCCCTGGGATAGCCTCATCAGATTCGGTCAAAACACCTTCTAAAATAAGAGGGAATAAACTCTCCATCTCAACACCACGACGCTTGTAACCTACCGTTTGTGCGTTCGCAATATTATTTGTAATAACCTGCAATTTTCTCTGAAAGGCAAACATTGCGGATTTTGCCATGTGTAATTGTGAAATCATAACAACATATTCCTCCTAAGGATTTCCGAGCTGCACAACAGAATTCAACATTTTTGTAATAGACCGACCGACTTTTGAAGTAGCCTCATAAGTCCGGCTCGCCATAGTAATATCCCCAATCAACGCTTTCATAACATTATTTTGCTCCAGGAACCCTTGACGCACAGAATAATGCGCCTCACCTTCTAGTAGCGCCGCTTCAGCCGTCAGATAAAAAAGACTCCCGTTTAAGGTCTCTAATTTCGACAAGTCTTGAAATACCACAATTTTCATCTTATCAATTGGCGTGCCATCCACATAAATCTGACCGGATTTGGAAACCGCAATCTCTTTGCCTTCGGGCAAATAAATTTCGCCACGCTCTCCCAAAACAGGATATCCCCCTGCAATCATGACTAATTTCCGGCTGCGGCTAAGCGTGAATCGACCGTCCCGAGTATACCCCAAACCCGTAGGCAACAAGACCTGAAAAAAACCCTGACTATTGGCATCCACGCAAAAATCTAAAGGTTGAAAGGTTTCAACAATCGGACCTGCACGCCAACGGTAAAAAGGGATGATCTCTATCCGACCTTCTTTTGAAATATTATAGCCACCAGTCTCGACGTACCCTGGTGTATCTACATTCATCGTATACAAGGCAAACAAATTCCACTGAATTTGGTGCGCACGCATAGATTGAACAACCGTTTTAATCGTGGGTTCTTGAATCTCTTCGTAATCCGGCGCAAAAAGAGCATGCGCCATACCAGAAAGTGAGATCAAAAATAGCAATACACAAAAAGGAATTCCCATATGAGCTGACCATTTCTGAATAAAAGTGCGGGATTGGAAAAAAAGCACAAAGGAGATGGTACGTTAAACGCGATTATTTTTCAATCAGCGCTAACACGACAAGACCTATCCACGACCACTTCTTTTTTTTGCCATTTTGTCCAATTGATATACAAAGGCCAAGACCTCCGCAACCAAGGTGTACATTTCAGGAGGCACGTCCGAATTTAATTCTAATTTTGCCAACAAGTCTGTCAGGGACGGATCTTCAAAAAAAGGAATTTTATGTGCTTCCGCCAAATGCAAAATCTTTTCTGCAACAACACCTTTCCCACTGGCCACAATTTTAGGAGCTTTGTCTTTCCCCGCCTGATATTTTACCGCAATAGCTTTAATATGTTGCCGTTCGGGAAGGTCCAATTCATCCAAATGGCGTTTAAGTTTTTTTGATTTACGGACCAAGGCCGGCGATACCGGCTTCTTCTTCATATTCATGCTTCAGTACTAATTCTAGAGAGCGTGTTCAGATTAATTAAGGGCAACAGCATGCGTTTAATGTCCAACTTCTTGGCCAATGTCTGGACACGCTTAAGGTGATAATCCAAAGACTCAAAACGATTTTTCAAGTCACCCACCCATCGCAAGACGCTTTCACGGGTATCTGATCGATCGGCGTACACCGTCATGACCAGATTCTTCTCCTCTACATCTAATACGACTGAAACCTCCCCCATGTCAGTGGTAACACACTTGAGAACAATGGTTGTTTTTTCAGGATTGACGGATTTTTTCTTTAAACTCTTTTTCAAGAGCAACTCTATGGGGTGCTGCTGTGCCGCCAGCATATTTGGCACCTGAAAATAGAGATAGCTGTCGCCAGGAACACCGTTTCCACCCTGATGTACGCTCAAAATTTCATGTGCCAATAGAGACTCTGTAAAACCAGTCAGCCGCTCTCGCAACATCGCCAAATTTTCTAAGAAGGCCTTTCCTTCTGGCGTTTGATGCTGACCAGAAACCACCAATTTTTCTTGGAGCCCTGACAAAAAAGACATTAACGCCTTCCCATCCTGAATCATTCCTGAACGCTGCAACTGGGTCAAACCCAGGATATCTTCGCCACGATTTGTCCAAAGCTTAAACTGATCATCCAGTTCACTCAAAATACTGGCAAGTCCAGCCATTAAGCCAGGGTCAAACAGCTGCTGCCCCCAAGACATCACCTGCTGAAAATGACGCAAAGCCACCTGGGCCTGTTGTAATTGACCCGTCATCGCACCTGGATTTTTGAGAAAACTGGCCAAAACCTCCACGCTTTTAGGTGCTGCGCCCAAACCTTTAGAAAGAGAGGCGACAGAGGATTCCACCAATGCCGTACTGCTTCTCCCTTTTAGCAAATATTGCGTCTGCTCAAAGTTCTGCCCCGAGGCTTCCAACCCATACTGCAAGAGTGTTGTTAAAATCTGGATATTCTCGGGCGAAGGCGGTTTCTGAATACGAAGAAGCTGAGAAACAATATCCGATTTTTCCATCGGTCTCGCGATATCAGGTCTCTGTGCTTGGGCTTTGTCAGGCACCGCCGTTGCCTCTCTGATACCAGACGCAGGCTTTGCTGTTTCAACAAGACTAGGCGCAGATATGTTTTTATTAACAGATTGCGCTTCTTCTGTTGAAAATGGTTTTTCTATTCCAGCGGCCCCCGGTATCTTCCCTCCCTGTAGAGAGGGATCCCACATATTACGGCCTCTAGCACCACCGCCATTTACACTCAATCCCATTTGTAGTCACCTCGCTTACTAAAGACATTTGTAGCAGATATCGCCATTACCAGATGATAACATGCATTCAAATTTTACATTTCATCCCACACTGTACTCATTGCAAAATAAAACCCAGATTTTAAATCGCGGCGAAAGCATATTCCTCATATGTGATACAGCACCTGCAGCTGAGCCTGGATCTGGCCTTGCCACGTCCCTTGCGAGACGCATCCTCGCAAGGGACGCTCTGGGACAGCGAACGGGGCAGCATATCTATCTTTGGAAAGGCATCTGCCTCGGTTTCATTTGGAATGGGTATAATCTCTAGAGAAAAAAGGTATAAAACTGGAATGAAGCGATCTGACTAGAACAGCCCCGCTGCCCGTGCAGCGGGGCGAAGACGCTACCCTCGTGCCCATCGAAAGCGTCGGAAAAGAGGGTCTGCCAATACAAACACGCCACCAAAATCACTGATAGGGTCCCCATTGAAAACAGACATGCTCTCGCAAACACGCGCCAAGAACTGGGTCATTGGGAGGCGGATACCGCTGTTTCCAGACAGAGCCAAGGGTCTATTGCCGTCTTGATTGAACGACAAACAAGACGGATAAAAATCTAAAAACCACCCTCAAAGTCAGCCCTCAACATGCAAGAGGCGCTTGGCCATAGGCTTCAAGACTTACCGCAATCTCTTAGCACATCTATCACCTACGACAATGGCACTGAAAAGGGCTCTCTTGAAAATGTGATCGGCCTCATCAGACGCACATATCCCAAGAAAACGGACTGGAACTTGATTTCACAGTCCGATCTCGATACCATCCCATTTAGGCTAAATCACCTTCCAAAAAAATGGATTGACTTTTTATCCCCTGATGAAGCCTTGAGTGTTGCACTTGCCGCTTGAATGTGGGATCCAAACAACAACATCAAATCCATCATTCACGACCACACAATCTCTCGCCCATTAGGCGACCAACTTACTCTTCAACTGTAATTTCCCCTCAGATTCCAGCCTTGCGATAGTCGCCAGAATAGTATCTTGGGCACGTGCAATATCTTCCTCAGAAATAGATCCTCCGCGCAAGTCCAAATATTGCGCAATCATATCGCGGGCACTCTTTGTCAAATTCTGATCAACACGGGCGTAGGTTGCTTCGTCCACAGAGGCAAAGGCAACAGCAAAAAGCTCCATCCGCACATCTGACAAAAGAATCTTGATCTCATCATCCGACAACAATTTAATATCTTCGAACAACAACACATAGGGACGTACACGGCGATATACATCAGGCGCGTTGGAGGACAGCATAGCCAACAGCGATTTTTTAATAGGGCCTGAGAAACACCCTACCAATTGCTGAAACCGAGGTTCTCCACCAGCAAGACACTCGACAGAGGACCGAATATGGGCTTCCAATTTATCCATTGTCGCACGTGGCATCATCCGTTGATCAAGAAGCGAAACACTAATTTGTGCAACCACTTTGATGTCCATCGAGGCCAATAATTTTGCAGCCAAATCAGGGGACAAAAAGGCCACTATCGCTGATATGTTTTCCAACCCAAGGTTTTCCGTTTTTAACAGGTGCTGCAACTTATCAATATTATCGTCTCCAATAAAATCAAAGTAACGCTTGACCTGCGCCCCTGACGAAAGCTTCACATCCCCAGAAGAGCCAGACCCTTTTGGCATTTCAAAAGAAGGATTCATGCTGACGTTAGGCCCGCCACTCCCACCACCAGAAGACCCTCCAGCAGCAGCCAGCCCACTCAGCGATTTTACAACAGCCGTACTTTTGATTTGAAGCCACGTATAAACCAAAATAAAGACAAGCACAAAAATTAGCATTAACCCATAAAACAAGTTCTGAAACGTCTTAAACGGCTGCGGAGCCTGAACAATTTCTATTTTTTGTGTGGCGGGTGCAATTTCACTAAAGGGACGATACGACACATTGATGGAATCACGTCCATTCTGCAAACCCACGACTTCTCTGATCAGCTGCTGGGCACGACCCACCTGTCCCTTTGGAAAAGATTTTTCGGCCACAACATCCACCACAATTTTTTGAATCTGAGGACGAATCAAGGTCGTAATAGAATCAAAGGGCAATTTATTTAAGCTATCAGGCCCCAAATTTTTAATAATAGGATAGCCAGGCAAAATATTCACTTTACCTTGGGATTCTTCCCTGACTTTTGCATCCGATTGCTTGGTATAGCGAACCTCGTATCTGGGAGATGTAACGGTCACATCCACACGCACCAAAAAGTTGCCATCCCCATAAATACCGTCTAAATATCGCTGAAGCCGAGACGCCAACTCTTCCTCAATCTGAATTTCTTCCAAATCGGCATGAACAGGTGCCGCGTACAACACACCGAGAAACCCAATACAGACAACCGCAAACAAACGACGCCACTTCATACCCATTTGTCTCTTTCTTAACACTATCATCGTGATGCTCCCGACTTCGCTTTGTTTTTCACGGTCTTAACAGACCATTTTCCACTGTCTTCCTCTGCTACGATAGGATCCATTCTCTGAGCACGCAGCTTACTTGCAAAGTCATAGGCCCGATCTTGATTGGGAAACATCCCCATTAGCTGTAAATCACCTTCAGGAATCTGTTTTGTCTGACGCACCAATCGCTTCTCTTTGGACTGGGCTTTCTCTTCTTCTATCAATTTTTGCACCTTTGAGATCAAAGGCTGTAGTTCTTTGTTGTCTGGGTTGAGAAACACAGCCGTATTCCAGGAAGAAATCGCATTTGGGTTTTCCCCTAGCATATAATAACAAGAGCCCATACGCTCATAAACCACGGGATTATCTTTTGAAAAATAGGTAAGCGCCCGTAAGGTATCCACGGCCCGCGCATAGTTGCCGCCGTAAAACAAAACTGACGATTGTTTCCAATACTTTTCTTCCATATTCTCAACTTTATAGAACCCGGTTTTGAGCTCTAGAACATCCTCTAACATGGTTTTTGCACGGAGGTTTTGACGGTGCAAAAATAAAACGTGAATAAACAAATCTCGGGCCAGATCTGTTTTTTTGTCGATAAGTGCCGCCTGAGCTTCACGATACAACCTCTGTATGGATTTACGCGTAGCTTCGTCCAATTCATCATCTTTTTGAAACAGGCTTGAGGACTGGCTCACCTGGACCTCCACATCACGAAAACGACGCAAAATAGCTTTCTCTTCTTTTTGTTGCCGACTCATATCTTTTGTCGGAATGCGCTCTATCAAGCTAAGGGCATCTTCAAAGCGTTTTTGCGCAATCGCATCCGTATAACTTTGCTGTACTTGGAACAATTCATCCTCTGTGAGCGGAGCCAAAGACGCCGACGTTGGAATCTTTTGAGAAGCAGCGGCAAGGGGAGAGGGAACAATCGCTACGGGAGCTTGCGCAAGAAGAAAACCTCCGAAAAAACAAAATACAAACACACCCAAAAATACGGTTAAAAAACGCAAACGCCCACCTCCATTGTGATTGATTGTTGTTACAAAAGACATGATTTTACCTCCCCAAACGCATAATCGACAGCTCGAAGTGTCTGATCGAGCGTGGACTGATCATGCACCGCTGAAACAAAGTTTGCCTCAAACTGGGAGGGTGCCACATAAACACCAGCCTTTAACATTACCCAAAAATAATGTTTGAAACACCGAAGATCTGACACCTGAACCTCCGCCAAAGAATAAATAGCCTCACGAGAAAAGAAAACACTGAACATTGTCCCACATTGCACAACCTGCGCGGGGATCCCATGAGAAACGATAAGCTCTGTAATCCCATGGCAAAGTCTGTTTGTATAAAGTAGCGCACTTTCAAAATCAACCTCAAGCGTCTCCATCATGGCCAATCCAGCTGCCATAGCAACGGGATTTCCGGACAGGGTTCCCGCCTGGTAAACGGGACCTTCTGGCGCAACCATACCCATCATGTCTGCTGACCCGCCATAAGCGGCGCAAGGCAATCCACCCCCTACAACCTTACCCAAACAAGTCAAATCCGGATGCACCCCATAGAGCGCTTGAGCACCACCAGGATGCACACGAAAACCCGTCATCACTTCATCAAAAATGAGCACACTCCCATAAGTCGTGCACAACCGACGTAACACAGGCAAAAAGTCAGGACGTGGAAGAACAACGCCCATATTGCCACAGACCGGCTCGACAATCACACCCGCAATACGATGCCCATAACGAAAAAAAGTTTCCTGTATAGCGTCAATATCGTTATAAGGAACAACCAAGGTCTGGGCGGCCACCTCCGCCGTCACTCCGGCACTATCAGGACAGCCAAGGGTCAACCCGCCAGAGCCCGCCGAAACCAAAAGGCTGTCGGAATGTCCATGATAGCAACCTTCAAACTTCACCAACAACGGTCTGCCCGTTACCCCCCTGGCCAAACGTATGACACTCATACATGCCTCTGTCCCGGAATTTACAAAACGAAGCTTTTGCATAGATGGGAAAAAGTGTTGCACCCGTTGGGCCAACTGGGTTTCAGCCGCTGTTGGCGCACCAAAGGAGGTCCCCAAACGGGCGGCCTCGACAATCGCGGCAACCACACGGGGATTTGCGTGTCCCAAAAGCAAGGCCCCCCACGACAAAACGTAATCCACGTAAGAGAGGTCATCCTCAGTATGCAGGTAAGGTCCTGAGCCCGAGCGCACAAACAAGGGGCTTCCCTCGACCTGCCTAAAGGCCCGAACGGGGCTATCCACCCCACCGACCAACACCTTTTGTGCGGCTTCAAACAATTCTTGGGATCGCAAATACGGTATCATGAACCCTCTTTTAGCCTGTAGCTTATGGTTAATGGGGCGCATTCTAACCCAGTGCTATTCTCCTTGCAAACAGATGACCGCAATACCCGTTTGAAAACACACGCCCCGATAAGGATGATCTTGGAAAGGCCTCAGCTCCAGGTTTTATTTTGGAATGGGTAAAACATTATTTTTGTGTTAGTCTGCCTAAATTCAATTTATTCTATTCATAGAGGCCCTCATACGGCATTCTCTTCAGGAGGCTATCCATGGCAAAATCTGTGTTCGAATGGGTTTCTTTTGACTTACAAGTCATCCGAAAAGAAACGATGCCATTTCCTTTTTCTGATGCAGGTTTTCTCTATGGTTACGGGTGCTTTGAAACCATTCGTGTCCAAAATGGGATGGCCCCTCTACTACAGGAACATATTCGCCGGCTACGCGTCAGTTCCCTTATTTTGGATCTCCCTTTTCGGTGGACCAGCGCCAGTATTCAAACAGCGGTCACAGAACTTATTCAAAAAAATAACGCCGCAAATGGCATCCTCAACATCTATCTCACAGGTGGGGAAAGAGACATGCTCAAAAAAGGAGAGCCCGAACCCCAGTTTCTGATGGTACTCAGACACAGCAACCCCAACCCTACACAAGGACAGCGAGTCACCCTACGAGAGGTGTCTTTTCAACGCATCAAGGCCGATCAATTCAAACTCATGGCCTACGCCAAAACCATATGGGAAAAACGCCTCGCACGGCCTTTTGACGATGTATTGCTCTATGACCACCAACAATTTTTACTTGAAACCACCAGCTCAAATATCTTTCTTCTCGAAGGTGACACCCTCATTACCCCCAAAGCGGAGTCCATTGTAAATGGTGTCATGCGCCAGTTTGTGATTGCCCATGCGCCGTCTCTGGGGCTCAAGGTCAAGCAAGAATTTGTGCCACTGGAAAGACTGGCGGATGCAGATGAGATTTTTCTCACCAATGCCATTCAAGGCATTATTCCCATCCTGGAACTTGAAAAATTTTCAGACCTCAAATCTGGTCATATGACCCAAAAAATAAAGCAACAAATCGAACACCGCATCGGGTTACAAACCCTGTAGTTTCGATGAAAATCATTCAAAAAGAGGTCTCTCGCTACGACACATTACGCGTTCAAATGGCAAATACAATTTGGAATGAAACAGGTGCCGCTTTTTTCGAAGAAGATATCCCGTTTTCGGCACGCAACAACCAAAAATTTGCCAGAAAGTTGGTCACCCTTTACACCACACTTACCCAAAGTCTTACAGATACAGCATTTTTGGTCGTGGAACTGGGTGCTGGACTTGGTTTATTGGGCCATTTTTTTCTCTCTGTGCTACAAGAAGAAAACCCAACACTCTATGCCAAAACCAAATTTTGGAGCAGCGACTCAGGGCATTTACCCACATTCAGGGCATTGGACACCCATAAAGCCTGTCAAAAAAAAGACCTCAATCTGCTCGCGCCCCACTTCGAAGGACAAAAACCTATTTTGTGTTTTGGAAGTTATGTTCTAGATTCTCTCCCACCCCTATGCCTGCATCTCGAAAAGCAGCATCTAAACGAAATAAAATTTGAAACAAGTGTCCCAAAAGACGCAAAAGTCCTTGCCACCGACACAACCCCACCCGTCTCACACGCCATGACCGATATCGCCAAAACAGCCCCACATACATGGCCTGCCCACTGGCTCCCCCAAATAGCCGACATGTTGCAGGAAAAAGCAGTGATACGGCCATGGGAATCTGAAAAGTTTCCAATAGAAGATCAAGATCATATCCGTAGCTTTGCCCAAAAAAGCACCCAAACAGGCTATTTCAATGCCATTCCAGGCCTAACCCAGCACCTGAAGGCGGTCATGAATCACCTGCATCCCGAGGGATGTTATCTCATTTCTGACTTTGGATTTAGCCAAGAACTCACCTCCGAACAAGGGTCCCTCGCAAGTCGCTATCAATTGGCACTTTTCCATGCCGTTTGTTTCCCACTGCTAAGACACATTGTGTCTCAGTTGGGTGGACAGTCTCAGATCACCCACCGTACGCTTGACCAAACACAGGAATGCCTTATTTCGATCACAAGCCCCCTCCCTATTTTTTCTATTTTCGAAACAGACACCCCAGATGATGGACTTTCACAACGTCTGGACAGCCTCTTGACCTTGGATGACAAACCCTTCTTGGAAACCTACCCTGAATTCAAAAAAAGTCTCTCTTCCGACGATGCCAGTGATTACGTGCTCTGTAAGTTATTGGCATCCCGACTGTTCAAATTGGGCCATCTCAAAGAAGTACTCCACTGGACAGGCCACATGGAAAACACCTTTGATCATCTTTCTCCGGATGCCTACCTTCTCACAGGGTGGGCTTGTCAGATTCAAAAAGACCACAGCACCGCCATTGCATGTTTCAGAGAAGTTATCAAAACATGCCCGCATCATAGCCTTGCCTATGGTGCAAGCGCAGCCTCCGCTATCGCAATCGGTGATTTTGACAACGCCAAAGTCTGGATACAAGAAGCCTTAAGATGGGCCAGAGGAGACGGCTACTGGCTACACCTCGTCACCCAATGCACCTTGTGGCACCGAAACCAACAGCCCTCAGAGCTTAAGGAGACCTTACTATGGGTCAAAAAAGTATTGACCGCTGAACCCAACAGAATTCCTCCACGGGTCAAAACACAACTGGCAGAGCTCGTGCCTTTGATTTTGAAATAAATGCAGATCCCTATTCGTATTTGGATAGACGCAGCTCGCCCCAAAACACTGATCGCCGCCGTTGCCCCGGTTGTACTGGCCTCCGCTTGGGCAGCAGCAACCGCCACCTTCCATATCGGGCTCTTTATCCCCATCTTGTTCTCCGCCACCGCCATCCAAATTGGAACCAATTTTGCAAACGACTATTTTGACCACAAAAAAGGTGGGGATACCCCTGAAAGATTGGGACCCACACGGGCCACACAGGCGGGTTTGGTCTCTCCCGAGCAGATGAAAAAAGCCTTTGTCATGGCATTTACCATCGCCGCCATTTTGGGAAGCTACCTCATCTGGCATGGGGGATGGCCCATTGCCCTTATTGGTTTTTTTTCTATTTTGTTTGGGATTGGATATACAGCAGGACCAGTACCCCTTGCTTACAAAGGCCTCGGAGATCTTTTTGTTTTCATCTTTTTTGGACTGATTTCTGCAGCAGGAACCTACTATTTGCACACCGGACAGATCCATCCCACCGTATGGCTAATAGGAACAGCTTGTGGCTGTCTCGCCACAGCTATTTTGGCCGTCAACAATCTGCGTGACCGTGACGAAGACCGCAAAACTGGCAAAAAAACACTGGCCGTACGTTTGGGCGCCACGGTTGTAAGATTTGAGTACACGCTGTGTATCTATGTCGGATTATTGATCCTCCCCATGTCTCTCGGCATGACCGCATCAAGGCCCTGGGGCTACCTTGCCGCCATTGCTGGGTTTGCACTGATCTCCAGACGCCTCATTCGCCGGGTGTGGAAAACCGACGGTGCCGCGCTCAATGATCTACTTGCCGATACCGGGAGATACTATGCGCTGTGGGCACTGATCATAACGGCGCTCATCCTCGTTTAAATTTAGATCACAGACACCGTGGCTCGGTAGCCAAAGCGACAAAAAATTTCCCGGGGATTCAACCCCGCCCATTGGTCCCAATCCGCTGGGGTAATTGCAGACACCCCTTCCCCGCCATAGAGTACGGCCATGTCGCCTATCGCTATCGTGGATGCCTGAGGCAAGGCCACCATGATCAGATCCATACAAATACGCCCAATCACAGGATAACGCTGGCCATGAATAGACACCTGCATCCCTGTCGTATCCGATGGAATCCCCGCAGAGTACCCCACATAAACAACGGCTACACGATGGGCTTCCACCGACCGATAGAGCCCCTCATAGCTCACCCAGTCGCCGGACTGAATCTCTCGCACATGTCCCACTGGGGCTGAAATGGTCACCGCATCACGGTACAATCCCAAGCCGATGCGAACAGCATCATAGACATAGCCCGAAACATTCTGAATCCCATTGGTACTCAAGGTGTGGGCCATGGCAAAGGGAAAGCCGGCCTCATGTACCTCAGAAAAAACGCTATGGAATGTCTGCAATTGCAGCTCGTTTTCTGGATGCGACTCATGGTCAGAAAAGCCCAAATGGGTAAACACGCCCACCAACTTCACGCATGCGTCTTCCCGTATTGTCGCCAATAAAGCAGCCAGCTGGTCGGGGGGGAAACCCAGACGATTCAACCCCGTATTCACTTTGAGATGAATAGACACCGGACATCCCATCTTCTTTGACATATCCGACAATCGGCGCAAAAAAGCCGCAGAATACACCGTAAAGGCCACGCTAGCATCGGCCACCAAGGGACGAATATCTTCATGAGGAAGCGGCTCTGAAAAAAGAATAATGGGCACGGTAACCGTCCCTTGCAAGGCTATCACCTCGGACAAGGTCACCACCCCAACCGCATCCACCATAGACCCCAAAATAGTGGCCAGGCGCGTCGCGCCCAATCCATACGCATCCGCCTTGATAATGGCAATAATCTGGGTCAAGGGCGGCAATTTTTCACGAAACGCGTGTACGTTGTCACGAACACGGTCGGCGTGAATCTCAATATGGGTATAGGCGGAGAGTGTCATATGGGGAGCAGTATATACCGATATCAAAATAAAATAAAATTCTCCCATCGTGTCTAGCCGAGCCTACCCGCTGCGCGGTTCTAGTCAGATTCCTTTATTTCAGTTTTATCCCTTTTTTTCTGGGATTAAAAATCTCAGATGTTGCCCTTAGAAATTGAACGCGGGACATGATGACGTGGGGCTGACAGACATATGCGCCCTCTTTACCTAGAGCCTATGCGCACCTTATACTGCCGCATGGTTTTGTTGCCAGTGAGACATGTCTCGGCGATATGAAACCTCTGGAAAGGTGTCCGAGTGGTTGAAGGAGCACGCCTGGAAAGCGTGTATGGGAGAAATCTCATCGCGGGTTCGAATCCCGCCCTTTCCGCCAGATACCATTTAGCCTTCGAACGCATTTTTGAGGCAAGTTCTATGTTTTTTGGGTTCGTTTGGCTGGAATAATCGAACCCTAAAGAGTCCTTTTAGGGTGGCCGATTTGGGCATCTGGGAAAGAGACGAAACACTCTCAAAGCGACGCTAAAAGAGAGCCTGAACCTTGGGGGAAAGCAGCACTGAGGGTTTGGGTGTGCATGTTTTCGCTGTTTTTGGCCCCTATGGCGGGTTTTGCGGGGGCACTGCTAAGCGGGATAGTGCTTTGAAAGAGACCGAAAAAGCGCCGTTGCTGTAGGTGATTTTTTGGATGTGTTTGCCAAACCATTGTTGCCAGTCTTTTGGGGAAAATTGGGGATGGTTGATCAGAAAATTGAGCATCTGCTCTTTGAAGCTATGCAGGTCAATGCGCTGCTCTTCGGTGTGTGTGATTTCAAAATCAAGACGCCAAAAGGCGGCCTCCATTTGCTTTTCCTCTAGCTGGAATTCTTCAATCTGGGCACTGATATGGGTCCTCTCGTCTCGGCTAAACTGGCCACTGATGAGGGTGTCGATATAGCTGGTACGCTTCTGTTTGAGCGTGTCTTTTTTGGATGAGTGAGCTTGCCCCCAAAAAGTGGACCAGTAGAATAGATAGACTCTGGAGGACAGGAATATGGGAAAGAAACAGAAAAGTTACAGTGCGGATATAAAGGCGCGAGTGGCGCTAGAAGCAATGAGAAGTCAAAAAACGGTTTCCCAGAT
>CANNCG010000010.1 GCA_947502965.1 bacterium
TTCCTCTATTTGAAGACTCATTCCTATCCCTCGGTTCATGTGACACCCTCCTTTGTTGGTTTTGACAAAGTATATATTAATACTCGATGTTTAAACTAGTGCCATTACTTGTCAAGGGGTCTCGATATTCCTGTTTTTTAGAAAAAAAAGGGGAGGCTAGATAGTTACCTGTTGACTAACCCCTCTCCCACATTTCGAAAAACAGAATTCATCGTGATAAAATGTGATGACATTCTAGGTCACAAGTGACACAATAAGACGCCTCAATTTCAAAGACACGTTTATCCTCTGTGAGAAATCAAATGGGATTCCCCTTAAATGGCTTGGTTTACCAAAAACCACACACAAGGAGTTAGGTATGATAAAAGTTGCTGTTATTGGATCTGGCGGTGCAGGACTCAGTGCCGCATACCAACTGTCCAAGCGCCATCAGGTGGATATATTTGAATCAGGGGACTATATAGGGGGACATGCCAATACCGTCCAGACATCGGAGGCGATCTCTATAGACACAGGCTTTATTGTCTTTAACGAAACAAACTACCCCACATTTATAGGGATGCTTCAGGAATTAGGGGTGCCTTATGTCAATTCAGACATGTCGTTTTCCTGCACCAACCCAGACAAAAACTTTTGCTTTGGCAGTGACTTTCCAAAAGGTGTGTTTAACAAACCGTCCCTATGGTTCACACCAGGCTATTATCGCTTCTTATACGGTATTCATCAATTCAACAAGACCTGCCTGTTAGACCACGATGCACGACGACTTGAGGATATTACCTTGGGAGAATACCTGACACGCAAACGCATTCCCCTACCGGTGCAAGACCATTACGTCATCCCCATGACAGGCGCAATATGGTCCGTCTCTGATCACGACGCCAAAGCCTTTCCGATGACTGCATTTGTTCGTTTTTGGAAAAACCATGATCTCCTGCGTATCGGAGGTGGCTTGCAATGGAAGACCCTCCCTGGCGGCTCGCAGCGTTATATCCAGGCCTTACTCAAAAAAATCTCTGGAAAAGTAGAAAAAAACAGAAAAGTTCTCAGCGTAGAAAGGGACGAAAAAGGCATTTGGGTCATCAGCGAAAACAGACGCGATTACTATGACGGGGTTGTCGTTGCCACCCACGCAGACCAAGCTTTTCGGCTTTTGGCACACCCAACACCCTTGGAGTCCCAACTGCTTTCCCCATGGCAATACAGCAAAAACAAGGCCGTTCTCCACAGAGACAGCCGTGTCATGCCCGCTATCAAATCCGCATGGTGCTCTTGGAATGTCCAAAAAAACAACAGCAACTCGGCAGGGAAGGTCTCACTCACCTACTGGATGAATCGCTTACAGCCCCTCAAAACACAAACAAACTATTTTGTGACACTCAATCCAGAATCAGAAATCTCAACAGACACCATCGAGATGGAAACCGACTACACCCATCCCATTATGAATCAAATCGCCCTGAGTACCCAGCCCAAACTAAAAGACCTTAACACCCATTCTGCCTTGGTCTTTTGTGGTAGCTATTTTGGCTATGGGTTTCACGAAGATGCCGTGGCCTCAGGCTATGCAGCCGCAGCAGCCCTGGAGCGCTATTTTGGAAGCTAGACTCCTTTTTTCAAAAACACGTCACAAAAGATATACCCCTGTCCCCCATCATTTTGAATACACGGTACCCTTTGTGCTCCTCCCTATCAACCAACTCCCTACATTGGACAAAGAAAACACCCTGTTTTCATACAACAAAAGAAACCTATATGGACTGTATGATGCCGATTATTTAGAGATTGGGACAGAAAGCATAGAGGAAAAACTTCGCAGAATCCCTGCTTTTTCCAATATATCCATGGCCCATATTTGGTTATTAACCATGCCCCGATTTCTCAACCGGGTGTTTAACCCTATTTCTCTTTTTTTGGTAGAAGAAGAAGGTAAATGGGGTGATGTTTTGGTAGAGGTAACCAACACGTATAAAGAAAAACATCTTTATTTTCTCTCAAACACGCCCGAAGGAAACTATATATCAGAAACAAAAACAAAAACATTTCATGTCTCCCCATTTTTAGAAGAAGGCGGCACCTATTTTTTTAAAATTTCAAAAAACAAAAATCTCATCGAGGTTCATATCCGGTATACCTTGGAGAAGGTACAATTTTATGCCAATCTCATTGAAATGAAAGGATTCCCAATGACAGACAAATCGTTGTTAGAAATAACCTACAAATACCCGTTTGAAACACTCAAAACCATGCCTCGGATAATCAAAGAAGCCGCAAAATTGTATTACCTCAAAAAGATTCCTGTGCGAGAAAAACCAATACCCCTATTTGCGTCTTTCACTTCTGAATCGCGTACCATTCGGCCTATGCCACCGAATTGGCAAGAAAAAATAGCGCTCAAACTAATACTGCGCGCCATGAAAAAAATCACCCACGGCACACTCACCCTCATACTCCCCGATGGAAAAACCATTCGTTTTGGACAAGACATCCGCCCTAACGTCACGCTGCATATTTACGAGTACAAATTCTTTACAGACTTGGTCAAAAAGGGGGAAATAGGACTCGGAGAGTCTTATATGAAAGGCCTGTGGGACACGGATGACCTGACAGCGTGTCTGCGCCTCTTATTAACAAACAAGCATAACCTGCAATCAAAAACATATGGCACACGTATACACCGCGTTCAGCAATGGGTCGCCCATTGGTTCCGCAGAAATGCCGTCCACAAAAGCACCCAAAACATCCAAGAACACTATGACCTCAGCACCGATTTCTACCGTCTTTTTCTGGACAAAGAGATGCACTATTCCTCAGCACTATTCCTCACAGGCAAAGACAGCTTGGAAGACGCCCAAACCCACAAGGTAGACAGGCTCATCTCAGAGCTGAGAATAAAGCCCCACCACCATGTCCTGGAAATAGGCTCTGGCTGGGGCGCTACGGCTATCCGTATGGCCCAAAAAACAGGGTGCAAAGTCACCACACTCACCCTCTCGAAAACCCAATATGACGAAGTCACAAAACGAATCAAGGCTGAAAATCTGGAAAAACAGATCTCTGTATACATGGAAGACTATCGTCACCATATCGGGAGCTATGACCGCATTCTATCTATCGAAATGATAGAAGCCGTGGGCTATGCCTATCTACCCATTTATTTCAAAACATTGGAACGCTGTCTTTCATCGAACGGCATTGTGGCACTACAGGCGATTACCGTAGCTGACCAGCGATATACCATGTACCGTAGAAGACGGGACTGGATTCAAACCCATATTTTTCCTGGCGGACATCTCCCCTCTCTCGGGCATATCCAGTCTATTCTGGCAAAAGACAGCGACCTCATTATAGACAATGTCAAAAACATCGCCGCCAGCTATGCCAAAACGCTGCAAGAATGGCAGCGACGATTTCTAGAACGTCGACAAGAAGTAATGGCCTTGGGATTTGACACGGTGTTTATCAGAAAATGGCAGTATTACTTGTCTTATTGCGAGGCTGGATTTGCAGAACGCTATATCGGCACATTACAACTCACACTCACACGCCCCCTAAACAAAGATCTGGTCGAAGAAGATGCCCTCTTCTTCAACAAAAAATAAAGGAACCCCGTCATGAAGAAAACGCTTTTTTTATATGCCTGCCTCATGATGGGCAGTATCATTGGGGGCAGTCTATGGGCGGTTCAGGATGCCGCAATAGGGGATAGTCTGCGCATTCTCTGGCAATACCCTTGGTTTCAGGTCACCTTGCTGGACCTTTATTTGGGGTTTGGTCTGGTATCCCTGTTTATTTTTTACCGGGAGCAGTCTTTTATCAAAGGCTGTCTCTGGACATTGGCCTTGATCGGCTTTGGCAATGGGATTACCGGCCTATATATGTTACGAATGCTTTATGAAAACAAAAAACACAACCTTGTTATTGGGGAGAAAAAAAATGCCAATTTTCGACTATTTTAACGAAAAAAGAATTCTGATTACAGGGGCCTCTTCCGGGATTGGCGCAAATCTGGCCCAAACACTCCGCAAGCAAAATACCCAATTACTTCTCACCGGTCGTAATCAAAATGCGCTGGCCGCACTCGCAGAAGGCCATTCCCATATTGCCTATGTCACAGGGGATTTATTGGATCCAAGTACCCATACTCAGATTTCCGATGCCATTCAACGCTTGGGGGGCCTGGATATCGCCATTTTGAATGCAGGAACCAACTGGTTTATAGAGCACAATCATTTTTCGCCAGAGGCGATCAAGGCCCTCATGCGTCACAATTACGACACTATGGTAGACAGTATCGCCTGCTGCCTCCCTTATCTGCGTCAAACCAAGGGGCAGTTGGTCATGATGAGCAGCATTGCCGGCTATGGCGGACTCCCACGGGCAGGGGCCTACAATGCGTCTAAATCAGCCCTTCGTATACTGGCACAGTCCTTGAACCTTGAGCTTCGTCCCCAAGGTGTTGCCGTCACCTGTATTTGTCCAGGCTTTGTCAAAACACCCTTAACCGACAAGAACGACTTCTCTATGCCCTTTATTCTGCATCCAGACACTGCCACGGCGCGGATTCTGAAAGGCATTGTACAAAAAAAACACGAGTTACATTTTCCTTGGCGCTTGAGTCTCCTGCTCAAATGCGTCACCAGTCTACCGGCCGCATGGCAATACCAGCTCCTGCGGATGGCCATACCCACCGCACACCCATGACAAGGTTTTTACAGACCCCCTTATTTCACACCTTGGCCTACAATGGGATTTGGTTCGCAACCGTATATGGCATCAAATGGCAGCAGCCCGCATGGGGAATAGGGCTGGCATGTCTCTATCTCGGGCAACACCTCCTATCCCCATTCCAAAACAAAACAGGAACCGATGGCCTTCCCAAATCGCGCTGGTCCCCTTCTAGCCAAAATAGCGCCCATCCGCCACTTGGGAGGTGGCGACAATGGGGCAACGATACCCTATGGATTTTGTTCGTTGGGCTATTGGGACTCGGTGTAGAATGGATTCATCACTTAACGATGTTTATAAACTACCCCGATCCGTACAATCTATTTCCGTGGCCACTGATGGCCCTTTGGATGTCTTTCTCATTGTCTATCAAATACGCCTTTGGCGTATTTGATAGACACCCCCTCATATTGGGTCTCTTTGCGGCTATAGGCGCCCCACTTAGCTATTATGGCGCGGCAGAAATAGCTGGCCTAAGCATGACCAACGCAGATCTCCTCTGGGTCCTGATTGCGCTAGGGTGGGGCGTAGGGCTCCCCTTGTTATACAGGCTGTCGCAATGGGGACAACGGTCATGAGTTCAAATCGCGGCGGGAACCTAGTCCTCATAGGTGCTAGGTCGCCTGTGGCTGAGCCGGGATCCGGCTGTGCCACGTCCATGCGGGGAGCCTCCTCGCAAGAGAGGCGCTGCGACCGCACACGGGGCGACATCTCTATTTTGGAAAGGCATCCGCTCCCGGTTTTATTTTAGCCTTGTCTAGTAGGGGGGGGTGGCGCGGTTACGTTGAAACGACATCAACACCACCACCGTCAACGCCGATAGCACCAAATGCAATGGCTGCATCGCAAATAGCATGCCAGAATATGCCAAGCCAGCACCAGTCAGCATCTGCGTGATAACCAAGGCCAAAATAGACCCGGTTTCTTTCTGATACCCTTGGCCCTTCCAAAAAAACAGTCCGGCTGCCGCCAATAGCATCCACGAAAAAGACCGGTGCACCCAAAACATCGCCCCAGCAGACGGCAACCAGTCGATGCGGGCAAGCCCTGCATGATTGGCCATATCCATGAGCTCACGCAACTGTATTCCCAATCCCATTTGAAACAGAAAAATCACCACAAAAAACCACCAATAGCGCCGTGACGCAGCAGAGAGAACCGGCCTATCCGTCGATCTCAACATCCCATACAAAGACGCGACGACACCCACCAAGAGCATGGCGAGCATCATATGCAGACTGATCACAAAGGGTACCAATCGAGAGGAGACCACCCATGCACCCATTGCCCCATTAAGGCTGACCAACACCCACGCTGCGACCGACAGCCAAGTCCAGCGTCGCTGTACACGCCAAAACCGAAAGGACCACAGCATGACCCCCGTGGCCAACAAACCGACCACCACACCGGAGAGTCGGTTCAAATATTCGGTCCATGTTTTAATGGGATTAAAAGGAATGCCATCGTATTGCAGCAAATAGTCTGGCGGCAATTGCGATACGGATACGGGCGGCACCCATAGCCCAAAACACCGTGGCCAATCGGGACAGCCCAAGCCTGCACCCGTACTGCGCACCATAGACCCGATTAAAATAAGCGCCAAAATCGCACCCAAAAACACCCCCACAAAACGACGAAAGCCCGCGACTCCAGAACGAGCGGCGTCACAGGCTTCTACGGGAAATCTATTGGCCATTAATGGGCAGCATTTGGCATGGTCCCTTTTGGAAAGGGTTTTACAGGCGATTTAATGTTGATTTGTTGAGATTCCTCTACACCTCTATAACCACGCAAAGGAATGTCTACAAATACCAAGCTAAAGAAGATAAACAAGAACACCAAGGACCCAAAAAAAGCAAGACGATCAAAGCTTTTGTTCCACTTCAAACCCATGAAAATCATCACCACCAAGCCTGCTTTGAGCAAGGCAATGGCAAGGGCGACGATTAAATTGAAAGCACCAAAGTCAAAACGGGTGACAAAAACAGTGACAAAGGTCAACACCAGTAGGGATACAAAAACCGCCACATAGGTTTTGACAGGGACAATCATATGATGTGAAGACGGATGATCATGCATAGCGTTTATCCTATTAGGTAAAGTAGGGGGAATAAGAAAATCCACACCAAATCAACAAAGTGCCAATACAATCCTACCATTTCAAGTGGGGTGTAATATTCGGAATGAAACTCACCCCGAAAAGACCGTATGAGCAACCACACGATCAAGGCCATCCCCACCAAGATATGCAAGCCATGCAAGCCTGTCATCGTGAAATAAATCCCAAAGAAAAGATGCAGGTATTCCGAGACACCTTGGGCAGAAAAAAACGATCCGGGCAAAAATCCATGATGGATTTTTTCCATGTATTCTATGTATTTCACACCCAAAAAGACGCCAGCAAAAATCAAAGTGAGTGACAAATAGGAAATCAAAGACTTCCGTTGGTTCACCTGCGCACTGCGCACCGCCATGACCATGGTAAAGCTGCTGGCAATCAACACAACCGTGTTAAAGGCGCCCCACTTCCAAGACAGATACTGATGGGCCTCCATGAATGTTTCTGGGTGCCACCAGCGAAAAATGGCATAAACCACAAATAAGGCCCCAAAGAAAAGCAACTCTTGCACCAAAAAAATCCACATGCCCAATCGGGCGGATTCAAACTCTTGGGCTTCGGATGCAAAGTGATGGGCGACATGATGAGGCTTTTTGAGCGTCATACTCATGACCGCTTCTCCTGTCCAAAATCATAGGGGCCACGTGTGACAACCGGGGTTTCAATAAAGTTTTCAGTTAATGGGGGCGACTGTGTCTGCCACTCCAAGGTCAAGGCACCCCAAGGATTGTCCGGCGCCTTTTTACCATTCAACAGAGAATCCATCAGATAAAACGCCATCAAAATAAAGCCCACAGCCATGACCCAACTCCCAAAGGTCGAAAAGGCATGGAGCGGCTGAAATTGGTCCAAATAGCTGTAATAACGACGGGGCATCCCCTTGGCACCCAAAATAAACTGGGTAAAGAACACCATATTAAACCCTACCATGACAAAGGCCCACGCGATGAAGGCCCAGAATTCGCTATACATCCGCCCAAACATCTTGGGCCACCAGTAGTGCAAGCCCCCGATAAAGGCCATCACGGTCCCACCCATCATCACATAGTGAAAGTGTGCTACGACAAAGTAGGTATCATGCAAATGCACGTCCAAAGACAAAGCCCCCAACATAATACCCGTAAACCCACCGATAGAAAACAAAAAGAGAAACGCGAGAAAGTACAGAAACGGGGCCTTAATTTGAATACTTCCCCGATACATCGTGGCAATCCAGTTAAACACCTTCACCGCAGAAGGAATGGCTACCAGATAGGTCAACAAGGAGAAAATCATCGCGGCATAATCAGACTGCCCACTCACAAAAAGATGATGTCCCCAAACGAAAAAAGAAATAATCGCAATGGCCAAACTCGAAAATGCGACTAATTTATAACCAAAAATATTTTTACGACAAAAGGCGGTGACCAACTCACTAATAACCCCCATCGCAGGCAAAATCATAATATACACAGCCGGATGACTATAAAACCAAAAGAAGTGCTGAAACAACACCGGGTCTCCCCCCAAGGCGGGGTTGAAAATCCCTATCCCCATCGTACGCTCCAAGATCAACAACAAGAGGGTAATCGCCAAAACAGGGGTGGCCAAAACCTGGATAATAGCCGTGGCATAGAGAGACCAGACCATCAACGGCATACGAAACCATGTCATCCCAGGCGCGCGCATTTTATGAATAGTGACAATGAAGTTCACCCCAGTCAGAATCGAAGAGAACCCCAGAATAAAGGCCCCCAGGGTCATTGAAATAACCGATGTCGACGTATCTATCGAATAGGGCGTGTAGAAGGTCCAGCCAGTATCAACCGCACCGGAAAACATCGAATAGACACAAAACAACCCCCCAAAAACGTAAATGTAGAGACTGGCCAGATTCAAACGTGGGAAAGCAACATCCTTAGCCCCTAACTGTAACGGCAACAGGAAGTTCCCCAATGAAGCGGGTATGGACGGTACAATGAACAAAAAAACCATTACCGCACCATGGAGCGTGAAGAGCTGATTGTACTGTTTTGCAGTAAACAAAAGCTCCTTGGGATTAAGCAACTCCAAACGCAGTGCCAACGCAAAAAAACCACCCAACCCAAAGGAAATCGCGATAAACATGAGATACATGATCCCGATACGCTTGTGATCCAGCGTAAAAAGCCATGACTTCAATCCCTTTGTCGCATTCAAATAATTTAAGGGCACCTGACTCATGATTGTTCTCCCGATTACTGTAATGTCTTGATATACGCGATAAGGGCACTAATTTCACGGTCATTAAGGGAACCGGCGTAAGTCGGCATGATGTTCTCAAAACCAACCACGACCTTTGCGCCCGGATTGACTATGGATTCGCGGAGATAATTTTCGTCACCCTTGACAGTGCTACCCCCCTTAATAGGCCGGTTTGCATCAAAAATCCCCTTCCAACTAGGCCCCACCCTGACGCTGCCATCCGTGGAGTGACAGGTGACACACGCCTTGGCCGTGTATAGTTTTTCACCCAGCTTATCCAAGGGCAACTCATCGCCAGAATTGGCATCTGCCAACCAAGCCTTGTAGTCTTCCGCAGACAAAACCCGCACAATGGCCGACATGGCTGAATGCCCAGTCCCACAGTATTCGGTACAAAACACTTGGTAATTGCCCACTTTATCCGCCTCAAACCAAAGCTTGGTGTACCGATTGGGCAACACATCCCGTTTGATACGAAAGTTGGGAACAAAGAAACTATGAATCACATCGTCAGACGACATGATTAAGGTAATTGGGGTATTAATCGGAACCACCAACTCCCCGATGGCCTTATTCCCATTGGGATACCCAAACTCCCAAAACCATTTTTTGGCATTCACATGAATCTCTTGTGCGTCTAGCGGTGGGACCGCCATGTGCAAATACCCTTTGAATCCCCAGATAAACACAATCAACACAAGAATGGTTGGCGGAACTGTCCACGACAACTCCAGAAGTGTATTGTGGGTCATCTGGCCAGTTGCCAGTTGGCTGTCTTTTTTACGCCTGTAGGCCAGCAAAAAGTAGCCTACGAAGAGAGTAATTCCAACAAAAATAATCACTGAGCCCCAAAAAATAAAATAAAAGAGAGAATCGGCATTGTCGGCAAAAGGGCCTACCGCTCCCGGAAAAAAAGCAGTACCTTTTTGCATTAACGATTCGATTTTCAATGAAGTGTCCATCCTAAGCGTTCCTATCTCTAGATGTACGGGCTAACCAAATCAGCAAACCCGCCAAAAAAACTACCGTCACAAGTCCGGCTATTCGCATTAAATTAACAGCGAAAAGAACGTAGCTACGCGCATCGGGATCGTAATTGTAGCAAAACAATAACACCCTTTCTACAGAAGAAACACCCTTGCCGACTTTGGCTTCAGCCAATGCCAATCTCAGGTCAAAAGGACGGTATTCGATCCCATAGAGATATCGGGTCATTTTGCCATCGCCAGACACAAGCATGATGAGAGACGCATGGGCGTATTCGCCGTTTTTTTGCAGATTATACCCAAAACCCGCAGCATCCGCGATTGCCTGCTCACTGCCTTTGGCGCCTACCAAAAAAGTCCATGGCATCACAGAGCTTGTGGGACGTAGTGCCTCGCCGCCGTGACTTTTATTCTTATCCCGTTTTTGCGCAACAGCGGCATTGTACTTTATCTCAAATGCCAGTGCTCGCTCTGGGGTATCCAGGGGATTCATGCTGATGGTCAGGACATCATAGTCACGCCCGAGTCCGGGGACAGCCGATACCGCCTGAGAAGCGCCATCCAATACCAACCCGCAGAGCATCGGACATGTGTAATAAGCAAAAATCAGGATCTTGGGACGCCCATTCCTGAAATAGTCGCCCAACAAAACGGACTCGCCACGGCCATTGATGACCCGCACATCGAGAGGCAGGGCCTCACCGATACGCTCCGTCACGCCGACTTTGGTGAGGGAGGTCGGCAAGACATTTTCGTCGCCAACTGCAGACGCCATAGCACTCCCCGTAAAACACAGAAAAAACAAGGCGAGGAATAGGCCAAGAGGCCCCTTAAACGCTGTCAGAAGCCCTTTCACTTGGGCTGATAATTCTGACGAACCACATCCATCGCCAGGCCAATGGGGATTTGAATCTGGCCTTTGTTTTTGTCTATCCATCGCAAAGATTGCAAGGACGTGGCTTCATAGTGGCGCAATGCTTTTAGCTCCTCAGTGGGCTTTCCTTGGCGTTCCCGCAAGTTCAGCGCATCGGATTGTGCACTTTTGTAATACACCAACCCAGACCACAACGTGACAACCAGGAACACACCCGTCAACACAATGACCCACGAGGATATGGCCAAATTGGGCTCATCTTGAAATTCTACTACAGCGTGATGGTCTGACATATGGGACTCCTAGGTATGATGGTGCAGCGATTCAGGGAGGCGTGGATCCTGTGTGGGAACCAAAGACACCGTCCGCATCCGCGCAAACAATACCGACACAAATAGGCCGCCAATCCCCAAGAAACAAGCGAAATCACCCCAAGATAATTGAAAACCAGATTTGTCGATATTGGGCATAATGACCCAATACAAATCGAGAAAATGCATGACCAACATCCAGACCACAACCACGAACTGCACCTTGAGATTGCGACGCATGTGTTTGGACATAAACCCCACAAAAGGCAATACAAAGTGACCCAAAACCAAAACATGAGCGACCGTATTCCAAGACCCCAAAAAGTGCATCCCATACCAGCTTGTGCCTTCAGGAATGTTGGCATACCAAATCAAAAAGTACTGACTAAAGGCCACATAGGTCCAAAAAATAATAAAGCCATACAGCAATTTACCAAGGTCATGGTAATGATCATGGCGTATCACATCCCGCAAGAACCCTGCACGACGCAAAATCAGCGCCAAAAGGCTGATACTGGCCACACCGGCGATGGCGCTACCCGCAAAAAAGTAAACCCCAAACATCGTCGAATACCAGTGCGGGGTAATGGACATGACCCAATCCACCATCGAAAAAGTCAAACTCAATGCAAAAAGCAAAATCCCATAGGTGGATGCTTTCTGCAATTTGAGGGTGAGAGACGCATCGCCACTGCTATCTTGCGTGACAGACAGATTGAAAAACTTGCGCGCTAGCCATATCCATACGCCAAAAAACACAACAACACGCACCAGAAAAAAGGGAATATTCAAATACGGCGCTTTTACCTGTAAAAGATGATCTTTGAGCACCTCACTGGCATGGGTCCAGTGATACAAATCATGCAAACCAAATAAAACAGGAATAAACAAAATAGCCATGAGCCCGGCATTCTTCATGAGATGCTCGGACAGACGTCGAACCAGCACACTCCAACCCGCCCGAGACAAATGCTGAATAATAACAAAAAACATGCCACCCAAAACAATACTCAAAAAGAATACAAAGACCGTCAAATAACTATAAAAAAACCGATGGTGGTCCTGGGTGTAATACACCAAAGAGGCCACCAATCCCAAGACACCAACGACGGCTGCTATTTTGGGGAATTTGTCAGCCAAGGGGCCGGTAAGCGGGGTTCCAGATACCTTCATGCGTGTCTCCATTTACTTGATGCTTGACCGAAGGTCTACGGGTACGTCTTCTAACGTTGCGGTACGTGCCTTTTGTAAAGCGCGCACATAGAGCACAATGGCCCAACGGTCTTCTTCTTTAATCTGTTTCGCATACGAAGGCATACTTCTAATCCCATGGGAGATGACGCCAAAAAGCTCGCCGTCTTTCATGGCCAAAATGCGAGCATCTGCCAAATCTGTTGGGGGTGCAAATCCACGTGAAATCACCAAGCCTTTGCCACTGCCCGTCTGGTCATGACAAACCGCACAGTAAATATTAAAACGCTCTTGCCCACGCAACAACAAGTCTGAAGTGACCTGAACCGGTGCTTTTGCAACAAAATCGGCAGAGGATTCTTTGCCGCCATAAAAACGACCATCTTCTTTGAGAAACGTATCCCGTGTGTGTGCGCCAGAAAAGCCATGGGCATCCCCCCACACGACAACACCTTCAGGCAAGGCTTTTGGGTCAGTCTGCGCTTTGACTTTGGATTGCCAATCAAAATTAGGATTGGGATGAATAGGCGGCTTCTCGGAGCGGTAGCCACGACAACCCACCAAGGACAAACCCGCCACTGCAACTGCGATTAAAATGAGATTTTTGTTCATGGTTATGCCTCTACCGTGGCGATGTGTTTGCCGCCCAATTTTTCAAGCAATTGCCAGGTTTCAACCTCTGAATAAAGCCCATCTTCGGCCTCAACACTCACAAAGAAGCCATGTGAGGATGCAATGGCAAACCGAGGATGGTTAAACATCGCATGATACAACTCGGGCAGACTGTTGAGGGTAAACATGCCAAAGACAGCCGCAAGCCCTGAAAACAAAATCATGACCTCAAAACATACCGGTACAAACGCCTGAAAGCTAAAAAGCGGCTTGCCGCTCACTGTAATCTTGTACGCATACACGGAAACCCAAGTTTGCAGCAAAAAGCCACATGTCAGACCCGTTGCCCCAAAGACAAAAACGATCCATCCCAAAATAGAATCCTTGAGCCCCATGGCCGCGTCCATCCCGTGAATCGGAAAAGGAGAATAGGTCTCAAACTTTTTATATCCAAAGTCACGCAGCCCCTCCGCCGCCCTCAGTAGACTGCCCGGGGTGTCAAACTCCGCCACCAAACCATAAATCTCGTTAGCCATGATGTGTCTCTCCATGATGCGGATTGGCTTCGGGCATAATACCCTTGACTTCTGAAATTGCAATCATCGGCAAAAACTTCAAAAACAACAAAAACAAGGTAAAAAACAACCCAAAACTGCCCAAGAACTGACAAACCTCCACCCATGTTGGGGAATAATACTCCCAACTTGAGGGCAAGAAATCTCGGTGCAAAGAGGTCACCGTAATCACAAACCGCTCAAACCACATCCCAATATTGACGATAATAGAAATCACAAACATGGTGGGAATATGGGTCCGAATTTTTTTGAACCAAAACAACTGTGGGAAAATGACATTCGACGACACCATCGTCCAGTAGGCCCAAGCATAAGGGCCAAAAGCCCTGTTGATAAACGCAAAGGCCTCATATTCGTTCCCGGAATACCAGGCCACAAAAAACTCCATGGCATAGGCATAACCCACCATGGTCCCCGTGGCCAAGATGATTTTATTCATGGTCTCGAGGTGATGCAAGGTCACCATATCTTTGAGTCCAAAAATCTCACGGGCAATGAGCATCAAGGTCATAACCATCGCAAACCCAGAAAAAATCGCCCCAGCCACAAAGTAAGGCGGGAAAATCGTGGTATGCCATCCTGGCAACTGTGATGCCGCAAAGTCAAAACTCACGATCGAATGCACAGACAAAACCAAGGGCGTAGAGAGCGCCGCCAAAATCAAATACGCCCGCTCATAGTTCTGCCAATGTCGGTTGGCCCCACGCCAGCCCATCGAAAGAATCGCATAGACAAATTTGCGGGTCTTGGTCGCTGCACGGTCCCTCAGTGTCGCCAAATCGGGCACCAACCCCACATACCAAAACAACAAAGAAATCGTAAAATAGGTACTCACCGCAAACAAATCCCAGAGCAGGGGACTTCTAAAGTTGCCCCACATTTGCATAGAGTTGGGAATAGGAAACAAATAATACGCGACCCAAAAACGACCAATGTGAAAGCCGATATACAACCCAGCACACATAACGGCAAAAATCGTCATCGCCTCTGCAAATCGGTTAATGGAGGTCCGCCATTTCTGACGAAACAAAAAGAGAATAGCCGAAATCAATGTGCCGGCATGCCCAATCCCAATCCAGAATACAAAGGTCACCAGATCCCATCCCCACATCACCGGATTGTTGAGCCCCCAAATCCCTATACCCTCCCAAACCAAATAACCCAACATAGAGAACAATAAAAGCAAAAAAGACAAAGACGCCATGAGGCCAATCAGCCACCATGTCGGGGCCTTGTCCTCGATAGGCTTGCACACCACGTCCGAAATGCTGGCGAAGGTATGTCCCCCTAAAACCAATTTTTGACGCCGCGACGGATCTTCCGAAAACACCTGTGTATCCATAACTAAGAAACCCTTTCTACTGTCTCAAGATTGCGATTGGGATTCCGAATCGCAGCCAAATAAGACGTACGCGGCTTCAGATTCAGCTCTGCCAACATATGGTAATCACGGTGCTGTGCCTTGAGCTTCGAGACACGGCTTTCAGGGTCCAAGATATTACCAAACACAATTGCATCCGAAGGACATGTCTGCATACACGCGGTCTGGATCTCGCCATCCTGGATAGACCGGCCTTCATTTTTTGCTACAATGCGGGTAGAGCTAATACGCTGTACACAATAGGTACACTTTTCCATAACACCACGCATGCGCACCGTGACATTGGGATTAAACTGCTTTTGCACCGTTTTGTCCGGCTCTTTCATATAGTCAAACAAATGTATGCGGTCTTTTGCCACGGCTTGGGGATTGCGTTGGTGATAATCCAAGAAGTTAAAACGACGCACCTTAACGGGGCAATTGTTTGAGCAGTACTTGGTGCCCACACAGCGGTTATAGACCATATCATTGAGTCCATCTGCAGAGTGGACTGTCGCGGCAACCGGGCAGACCTGTTCGCAAGGTGCATTTTCACACTGCAGACATGTGACCGGCTGCTGCACCATCACAGCGTCGTCTTCTGTGCCTTCGTAGTACCGATCCAAACGAATCCAATGCATTTCCCGACCATTGGCAACCTGGTCTTTACCCACAATGGGAATATTGTTTTCGGACTGACATGCCACCAAGCAGGCATTACATCCGGTACACTTACTCAAATCAATGGTCATGCCCCACTGATTGCCTGTGTCATAGGCCTTTTCTTTCCAAGAGGATAGCAAGGGGGGATGCTCCACCATTTCTCTGGCAAATTCAGGATTCTCCTGATATTCGGCAACACTGCCTTCGCGGTAGAGTGGACGGCCTTCCATGCCCCAGTGGTCCTGAGTGACCGCCACCTTGTAGGTGCCAGGAACTTTTTCCAGAGTGACGCCAGACTGTGTATAGCTCCCCCCGAATACAGCATAGACATTAAACCCCGCATGCTTTCCCACACGCCCCGCCATCGCGCGCCCATAGCCAAACAAGAGGGTCACCACGTCATCCGCATGCCCTGGCTGGACCATGACAGCCGTTGTCATCTGCTGTCCATTGACGGTCAACTTGGCCAGCATCACTTCGGACGCCGTTGACCGGTCATTGACGTCCTGTATAGGCCCATTCATTCCACCAGCACGGGGATCCAAACCCAACTTTCGTGCGGTAGCACGGCTCACAAAGGCCGCATTATCCCATGTCAATTTGGTCACAGGATCTGGCAACTCTTGCAACCATCCATTGTTCGCAAAACGACCATCATAAACTTTAAAATCTGGTCTAAATGACACCTGCAGACCTTTTGGCCCCGACTCTCTTACCGTACCAAAAACCGCCACTACGGCCGCTGATTTGGGGCGAAGCGTCAGCGCCTTAGCCGGACCAGTCACGATGCCATTGTGTAGTACCTTGCGCCAAGCGGCATCCGATAGGGAGCGGTGCTGTTGACGGACCAGCTGAAAGTCATTCACATCGCGCCCCCCCAACAAGGACAAAAAAGCATCATCCGACATGCTACTATACAAGGGCAGCAAGAGCGGCTGGCCTATGCTAATGGACCCATCCTGGGCAGCAAAGTCGCCCCAAGATTCCAAAACATGGGAGCGGGGAACCTGCCAGGTAGACAAGGCGCTGGTTTCGTTGGGATGCATCGTAAAATGAATGGCGGTGGGCACTTTTGCCATAATGCCAGCAAATCCAACATCCACAGGGGTATCGTAAGCGGGGTTTCCACCGACCATGACCAACGTCGACACCGCCCCTTGACGCATAGCAGAGGAAAGCGCACGAATAGAAGCCAAGTTGGCACCCGCCGTGTCCCACAAGCCATTCACCGCATGGTACTGAACCGCAACGGAACCCAGGGCATGATTGACCAAGGCCACCACCGCATGAACCCATGCCGGCATACGTAGACCCGCGACCAAAAGGCTGTTTCGACCTTCCGCTACCAGATCATCGACAACCGCAGAAACCGTAACCCCAGGCAAGCCCGACTGACGCCGACCCGTAAAGGTCTGTAGGGCAGACACCACATCCGTATATCCCCCGACTTGGGCCAAAACACGAATAGCCACCTCTATCACAAACCCCTCAATCGCCTGAGGGGACATGCGAAATCGATGATCCGCCTTGCCCCCCGTGACACTGTAGTGGGATTCTGCCATGTACAAACGGTTCATCGTGGCCTTATTTTCAGGGTCCCTACGGGAAGAGAAGTCTCTGGCATAACGCAAATTTCCCAAGTCCATTCCCAAGAAATCGGCGTCAAAAGACAGCACACGATTGGCCTGAACAAAGTCATAAAGCGGCAACGCAGAACGACCAAACACCTGAGAGAGACCCTCGATAGACGCATCCTGATTCACAGACTCATATCGATAAATCCCAATTTCAGGAAAATCCTTCTTCAATGTAGACAAAATCGACTGAAAGGTTGGCGAGACATTCTCCTCTACCAACACAGCCAGTCCGCGACCTTTTTCTTTGCGCCACACCAACGATTCTTCCAAAACCCATTTTTTAAACTGGGCCAATGTGGCCGCTTCTGTCTGAAACAACGGCGTTTTGAGTCGGTCTGGATCATACAAATTCAAAACAGAGGCCTGATGCCATGCATTTGCAGCACCCAAACTCATGCTGTGTTGTGGATTTCCCTCGACTTTTGTTGGACGTCCCTCGTGGCTTTCCACCAACAAACCCGCCACATCCAAACCAACAGACATAGCAGTGGCATAATACACAGGACGCCCTGGCACCAACTGCTCAGGCGCGATGGCATAAGGACGGATTTTTTGGGTAGGCTTACGAATATTCAGTGTACACCCAGATGCCCCAGCCAAGGCAATTGAGGCCCCCATAATTTTCAAGAAAGTACGACGACTAAGGGGATCTTCCAACACAGACGCGTCCACCGGAAATTCTCGCTCAACAAAAGGCTGAACCTCCGGCGCACCCGCTTTGGCGTCTACACTCTTCCAATACAGCGGATCTTTTATCTGTGACATGTGCTGCAATCCTCTCCAGGGCGAATTTGATAAGCCTCACGAATAATACGTCCGGTGGCTATCGGATCATCCGCTTTCCAATCCATTTTGGTCAGCAACTCTTTGGGGCGCAAATGCGCCTCTGGCGCACGGTGACAATCCAGGCACCAGCCCATGCTCAAAGGCTCTACCTGCTGTACAACCTCCATCTGATCCACACGGCCATGACAGCTCACGCATGAAACACCGGAATTCACATGGCGGCTATGATTGAAATACGCGTAATCGGGCAGCTGGTGAACCTTCACCCATTCAATGGGTTTTTTTTCATTAAAACTGGCATATATTTTGGCAATTTCAGCTTCGCCGGTTTTAGAGCCTGACTGGATCACAGAATGGCAATTCATACATGTTTCAGTAGTCGGAATCGCGGCATGAGCCGAGGTTTCAACAGTGAAGTGACAATAACGACAGTCAATGCCAAGATCACCCGCATGAAGCTTGTGGCTATACGCAATAGGCTGCTTTGGAATATACCCCACTTCCAAATGCTTAGGCCCCAACCAGTACCAAAACACAAATGTGACGCTCAAAAAAACCAGTGTCACACCTAAAAGGACAAAACCATGAAGCGTGTTAACCCATTTTGGAAACACCGGGGATTTGTATTGTTCGTCTTTCATTTAAACCCTATTCTTTCTGGCGGAATATAGAAATGGGAACGCATGACACGCCCCTGGAAAAAGCATAAAAATTATACCTACACTCTACTCAAAATGAAACTAAGATTTGATATACCCATTCCAAAATGAAACCGGGACCGGATGCCTTTCCAAATCGTTCTGGTCACATATAAGAATATGCCCCCGTGACGATTTGAAATTCGGGTTTCACTTTGGAACGGGTATATGCCTGGTTGGGCAGAGCGGTGGTAGTCGATTTTTTTGCAAAATAAAAATTACTAAAAAGACAAGTTCGGCATGTTTTTCAGACTCAAACTTTTGTAAAATAGAGAGATGAAATTAACAAGGAGTAAATACATGGCTTTTTACGATTATGACCTTACAGAACAAGTAAAAGGGAAGCACGAACTTTCTAAAATCGTAACTATCTAGCGCCCCCCCCTCAAAGAGGAGTGACTGATTAAGCGCGGCCTGAATGGTTTCCAAAATATTGAGGCCTTGTTTTTTTGCGGTCTCAATAATGGAGAG